>JANPBN010000666.1:0-1627 GCA_031430415.1 Dehalococcoidia bacterium | reverse complement strand
CCGGATGAACACCGCCCAGACGAAGTTCTGCCACGGGTGCGGCGGGTCTCTCACCACGCCCTCGACTTCATCGGTACCTGCACCGACCGCGGCGCCGCTCCCAACGGCATTTGCCGGTGGACGCTACGCCGTCCGCAGCTTCCTCGGCGAGGGCGCGAAGAAGCGCGTCTACCTCGCCCACGACGCGAAGCTCGATCGCGAGGTCGCGTTCGCCGTCATCAAGACCGACGGCCTCGACGCCGACGGCATCGTCCGCGTCCGGCGCGAGGCGCAGGCGATGGGCCGCCTCGGCGACCACGCGCACATCGTCACGATCTTCGACACCGGCGACGAGGCCGGGGCGCCGTTCATCGTGTCGCAGTACCGCGGCGGCGGCAGCGTTGAAGACATGCTCACGAAGGCGGAAGGGCACCGGATCGCACCTGCGCGCGCGATGAAGATCGCAGAGCAGGTCTGCCAGGCGCTGCAGCACGCGCACGGGCGCGGCATCATCCACCGCGACCTCAAGCCCGGCAATGTATGGCTCGACGCCGAAGGCAACGCCGCGCTCGGCGACTTCGGTCTCGCCGTCGCCATCGACCGCTCACGCATGACGATGCAGGGGATGATGGTCGGCACGGTGGCGTACATGCCGCCGGAGCAGGCGCTTGGCCGCACGCCGGACGCCCGCAGTGATCTCTACGCGCTCGGCGCGATGTTGTACGAGATGGTGGCCGGCCGCCCGCCGTTCCTCGGCGACGATGCGGTCGGCGTGATCTCGCAGCACATCAACACGCCGCCCGTCGATCCATCGTGGCACAGCCCGGAATGCCCGAAGCCGCTCGAGGCGCTGATCCTGCGCCTGCTTGCGAAGTCGCCCGACGATCGCCCCGCTTCCGCACAGGACGTCGCGCAGGAGCTGCGGCGCATCCTCGACCGCTCGACCGTCGACACAATCCACCCGCAGCAGTCGGACCCGGCGAGCGACCTGCGCGGCCTGAACTGGGGCGCCTTCGTCGGTCGCCGCGAGGAGATGGAGTCGTTGAAGGAAGGGCTCGAGGGCGCGCTCTCGGGCAAGGGCTCGCTGGCGATGCTTGTCGGCGAGCCGGGGATCGGCAAGACGCGGCTGGCCGAGGAGTTCGCCGTGTACTCGGGACTGCGCGGCGCTCAGGTGCTCACCGGCCACTGCTACGAGGGTGAGTCGTCGTTGCCGTACCGCCCCTTCGTCGAAGCCCTTCGGCAGTACACGCGCACCCGCCCCGACGCGGAGGTGCGCACGCAGCTCGGGCCCGGCGCGCCGGAGATCGCCACGCTCGTCTCCGAGATCCGCCAGCGTTTCCCCGACATTGAGGAAGCGGCGAAGCTCGACCCGGAGGCAGAGCGATTGCGGCTCTTCGAGAGCGTGACGGAGTTCCTGCACAACGCATCGACCGCGCAGCCGCTGGTGCTGCACCTCGACGACCTGCACTGGGCGGACAAACCATCGCTGCTCCTGCTCCAGCACCTCGCGCAGCGGACCGCGCGCGACCGGCTGCTGATTCTCGGCGCTTATCGCGATGTCGAATTGGAGCGCACGCATCCGTTGGCGGAGGCGCTCGGCGCGCTGCGACGGCTGCCCAACTACCGCCGCGTACTCCTGCGCGGGCTC
>JANPBN010000665.1:0-22719 GCA_031430415.1 Dehalococcoidia bacterium | reverse complement strand
GTCGAACGCCGCCTGCGCCCCGCTGATCCCGGCAGCGATGTTCTCGCCGAGGTAGGTGTTGTAGCTGTAGCCACAGTCGCGGATGCGATCCACCCACGTTCGCGTCAGGTCGTCGTGCGCGAAGTAGCTGTTGACGCCCAGGTCGTTCGACTTCCATTGCGCCGCCTTGGACAGCGTGTACGAGATGGTGAGCGGGCCGCGTCCGTTCTGCGCGCGGTAGTCGTTGATGAGCGTCAGGAACGCCTGTTCCTCGCTGTCGGTGGCGGGGTTCGTCGTGCAATCGCCAGCGGCGGTCGCGGCTGGAGCGTGCCGCTGCACGAACGCGGCCGCAGCCGAAATCGAGATGACCGCCACCGTGAACAGCGCGCCGGCGACGAACGCGCGGCGCCGAATCTGATGAAGCATGTTGATAGTCCCACCCCGGTATCCGCCCAAGGACCTGTGTTGATCGTCGGTTGCGGGCGCGGAACCTGAATGTGCGGGCGCCACCGCCTTCACTGAATTGCGATACCGAACGAGGAGATTGCAAGCGTTTTCGCGCCACGCCGGGACTAAGCTGATGCCCTGAAGGAGGAACACATGTCCATTCACCCCGAGACCATCACTGAATTGGCGGCTCATGACCTGAGCTTGGGGGCGTCGGTGGTCACCGCAGATGGGGAACGCCTCGGCGAGATCTGCGAGATCAGTGGCACATTCGCCAAGATTGACCGCCCGCTGCGACGTGATATCTGGATCAGCGCCCTCCATCTTTTCGTTGATGAGGATGTCGTCAGGACGGGCTTTCCGAAGAGCGATCTCGCTGTGTACCAGCTCGATGGCCCGGACACGAAGACGCTCGACGACACGCCGGCCGCGCGTTCTACCGTGCTGCTCTCGGACGAGGAACAGCTAAAGCAGCGGGTGCAGATGGAACGCGATCTCGCTGCCCAACGGCAGCAGCTCGCGCATGAGCACCCACGGGGTGAAGATTCGCCGCCCGACACCGGCGGCACTGTCGGCGAGCCGGTGGAGCTTGAACTGGCTCGCCTCGAGCGCCTGGGACTTGCCGCCGAGAATCCCGCAGGCCGAGGCTCGGCCGCTGCTCCCCACCTCCAACGCAAGGGGGCTTCGGGCGGCGCCTCCGGCCGAGCGCACACCGTTCTCTGGTTGCTGCCGGTTGTTGCTGTGGCGATCGCCGTCTCCCTGTACGTCGGCGCGGCATATCGAAACCGACACCGCTAGCGGGAATTGTTGGCCGACAAGCGCGTCTCACCGACCGTGGCCGCGCCTTCGAGATTGCCCGTCGCCGTTGGTGGAGTTGTCCGCGCCTCGGTACGTCTCTGCCAGAATTGTCGCGCCAAGCTCGGGCCGCGTAGCATCGCGTATCGTCGATAGATCGTCACGACCGCGCACGTGGCGGCTGGGGGAAACGCGTCGTCGGCATTCTCGTCCGCGATGGAACTGGCGAGAATCCCGGCTACGGCAAGCGTTCGCGCGGGTGGCGGTTGATCCATGAGGACTCGGACCCGTGCCCACCTCAGAGACGATCTGCAAGGTTGGTCCATGTCCTCTGGATGATCTGGGACGACGACAAGCAGACCTGGCATGACAAGGCCGCCGGCACCGTCGTCGTCCACCACATCGCCGTAAGCCGATCGGCAGATGCGCCCAACCTCGTCACGGCGTAGGATCTGGCCGGAGGTCGTCCTATGCGATACGACGTGATCATCATTGGCGCCGGCGCTGCTGGCGCGGCTATCGCCGCCCGTGTGACCGAGGATCCGAAGCGCACCGTCCTGCTCGTCGAGTCCGGGCCGTACTACGCAACCACGGAGCAGATGCCCGATGACCTCGTCAATGGGCACAACAACTCCTACACCGCGCACGACTGGCGCTATCAGCACGTCACTAACGCCGTCGGCCGAAGCGTCCCGCTGCCGCGCGGACGCGTCGTCGGCGGCTCCTCCGCCGTGAACACGGCCATCGCGCTCCGCGGCGTGCCCGAGGACTACGACGGCTGGGCGGCGCTTGGCAACAGTGAGTGGTCGTGGGAGAAGGTGCTCCCGTACTTCCGCCGCCTCGAGAACGATCTTGACTTCGATGACGACTTCCATGGACGCGCGGGCCCCGTACCGATCCGCCGCTACCGCGACGACGAACTGACTCCCGTGCAGGCCGCGTTTGTGAAGACCATGCGCGCGCTCGGCTATCCCGAGGTGCCCGACAACAACGACCCGGAAGCGACGGGCCTCGGCCCGCATCCGATGAACAAGCAGGGGCGGCTGCGGATGAGCGTTGCCGTCTGCTACATCGAACCGGCGCGGCACCGCGTCAATCTGACGATCCGCGGCGACTGCCACACGTATCGCGTGATCCACGACGGGACGCGCGCCACCGGCGTCGAAGTCGAGTCGGGCGGCCTCGTACAGACGGTCGAGGGCGATCGCATTGTGATCGCCGCCGGTGCCGTCGCGACGCCCGGCATTCTCATGCGCTCCGGTCTCGGTCCGGCGCAGGAGTTGCGCCGTCTCGACATCGATGTCGTCCGCGACCTGCCCGGCGTCGGTGAGAACCTCGATGACCACCCGATGCTCGGCGTCACCTGGCTCGCGAACGAGGGCCACCTGTCCGCCGCAGACCCGCTGGTGCAGGTGACCTACCGCTACACGTCGTCGATCGGCAAAGAGCGAAACGACATGCAGCTGATGCCGGCGTCACAGATCCCGACGCGCGGCGGCGGCATGGCGTACTCGATCGGCTCCGTGATTGAGCTGCAGAAGGCGCGCGGTCGCATCACGCTCCCGTCGGCGGATCCGCATGCCGCGCCGGTCGTCGAGAGCCGCTTCTGCAGCCACCCCGACGACACGGCCCGCCTGGTCGAGGGCGTCCGCATGGCGTTGAGGGTCGGGGCCCAGGAGGGGTTCACGCACCTGCGCGGTCGCCTGCTCGCGCCTCTGCCGGAGATCAGCGATGACGACGAGCGCCTCGGCGCGTGGTGCGCGTCCGTCGCATCGAGCGGCTACCACCCGAGCTGCACGGCCAAGATGGCGCCTGCCGACGACCCGATGGGCGTCGTCGACCAACACCTGCACGTGCGCGGCTTCGACAACCTCTTCGTCGCCGATGCCTCGGTGATGCCGCGCTGCCCGCGCGCAAACATCCACCTGACATCGATCATGATCGGTGAACGCGCCGGAGAGTGGCTGCGCGAAGGCGTGATCTAGCTACGGACGGCCGGTGATCACGGCTTCGCCCTCGTGGATCTCGGCCGTCATGTCGTGGAACAGGATGATCTGTTCGAGTTGGTCGTCGACGACGCGCGAGATCAGCCGGTCGAACGGCTTTGTGACGAAGCCGGGCAGCGCGCCTATGCGCACGGACGTGAGCTTTGCGTCGGGCGTCGCCTTCGTCATGTCGACCGTGCCGCGCAGGCGTACAGCAATGTCACCACCGAACGGCGTCGAGAGCGTGCCGTTGACGTCGCCGCCGCCCTCAGTGAAGCAGACGCGGACGTCGTCGATCGGGGCACCCGTGAGCGCCAGGAAGATGCGACTCTTGGCGGTAGCTTCGTCCTCGGACACGGCGATGGAGGCCGGCAGCCCGCGGAGAATCTGGTCGTTGAAGGCTCCCCAGCGCTCATCGTAGGCAGCAGCGAGCGCCGGATCGGTGTTCAGCCCGCGCCCACCGCCGCACGCGCCCGGGCTGCCACGGAACAGCGCCAGCGCGAACGCGACGACGAGCACGACGGAGGTGAGGACGAACAAGATCGGGAGCAGGCAACAGCCGGTGCGGAGCCCTCGCAGCATCGAGAACATGGCTAGGGCTGCGTGTCGGGTTGGCTGGCGCCGAGCGTCGGCATGGGCGTGATCTCTGCCGCGGCACCGATCTTGAACTCGTCGCGAATGAAGTTGTCCTCATCCAGCGGCGTGAAGCAGTCGACCTTGTACGTGCCGGCGTCGTCGACGGTGAAGTCGAATGAGTAGTTGATCGGGAACGGCGTCTGGTCCGGGGTGCCGTTCGGGAAGGCCGGTACGACATCCCGGCCGATCGGCTTCACCAGATCCTTGCCACGCCGCAGTTCGCACTCGACGGTGATTTCGACCGCGTAGTTCTGCGTCATCGCCACGGCGGCGGTCAGCTGTTCGCCTGCGCGCTTGTCGCCGGTGACATTGAGCGACTCGAAGAACTCGTTGCCTTCCGGTGGATCGCCGAAGCCGATGCCGCAGCCGGATAGCAACAGACAGGCGATAACCATCGCGGCGAAGGTGCGGGGGGATCTCACGAGGATGATCGTAGTGGGCGCGGCACGGCTGTACAAGTGAACGGATCGCGCCGCGATACAATCGGGCATGGAGATTGATTCGGGTCCACGTGAGAGTCGCGAGCCGATCGATGCCGTGGTCGAAGTAGTCATCGAACAGCGCCGCGGCGACACCGAACGATGGGAATGGTCCGCGGGAGCGCTCATCAGGCGCGACAGCCTCCGCCCGCCGTTCCCGGCGGCATACGGCTGCATCGAGCGCGTGATGAACCCTGCCGACGGCGAGGCGCTCGATGTGTTTGTCGCAAGCAAGGGCGATTATGCGCGCGGTGAGCGGCTCAGCGCACGCGTGATCGACGTGCTTGAGCGATCCGATGGCGACCACAAGATGCTGGCGGTGCCGCTCGATGACGCGCAAGCACCTGCCGATGGGGTACGCGACCGGATCTGGGACTGGATGCTCGCACTCGAGCGGCCCGTCGTCGCCTGGGCGGGAGAAGACGCCGCGCTGTCGCTCCTCGAGCGCCTGCGCCCGACGGCCGGTGAACGGGGCGCCAGCGATGACACCTGACGCCGGCGATGCGACCGACGATCGTGCTGCGCGCACGCTCCGGATGCTCGCTCCGCACATCGAGGCGGCGCGAACGTTCAGCGGATGGGCGTTCCCGCAGATCCGCGTTCACGATCTCGAACCGGGGCCACCGTGGGACTACGAGGCGATCGTGCGCGAGCGGCTTGCGGATGCGCACTCCGTGCTCGACCTGGGCACCGGAGGCGCGGAGTTCTTCGCCGCTGCCGTGGCGGATTACGCCGGGCGTATCGTCGCGACGGAGGAGTGGCAGGTGAACGCGCCCATTGCGGCAGATCGCCTGCGTCCGCTCGGCGGTCACGTCGTGCGCGCGAGTGCGGAGCGCGGCCTGCCGTTCCGTGACGCGTGCTTCGGCCTCATCATCGACCGTCACGAAGGCGCTGCAATGCCCGAAGTCGCGCGCCTGCTGGCTCCCGGCGGCTGGTTCGTCACGCAGCAGGTCGCGCGTGAGAACTGGCGCGAACTCGATGCTCATTTCGAGACACGGACGCAGTTCCCGGATCACTTCCGCATCTACCAGGACGAACTTCGGGCCGCGGGACTCAGCGTGACCGCACAGCGCCACGAGTGGAAGGTCGCGTATGGTGGCCTGGGCGACATTGCCTTCATGCTGATCGCGGCCCCATGGGAGATCCCGGACTTCGACCCGGCCGCGCAGATCGAGGCGCTGATTGCGCTCGAGGACGATTGCCAGACGGAGCGTGGGCTCGAGATGACCTTTGCGCGCTATCTCATCACCGCGCGGAAGCCGGCATAGCGGGAGCTATGAGCGCTGCGGTGCATTCGGTACGATGATCCAGCTTACGAAAGGATGCACCATCGACATGCACGAACTCCGCGACCGGCTGACAGCGCTGCGGGAACGCGTATCGCACGTCATGGTGCGTCTTTGACATTCCGAAGGCCGAAACTGACCTCGCTGAGCTAGAAGAGCAATCATCGGCGCCCGGCTTCTGGGATGATCCGCAGGAGGCGCAGGAGACGATGCGCCGCGCATCCACGCTGCGCACACGCGCGGAGACGTGGCGCGGCATCGAATCGTCCATCGCCGACAACCTCGAACTGACGGATCTCGCGGAGGCCGAGGGCGACACCGCCACAGCGGATGAGATCATCCGTGACACGGATGCGCTCGAGGCACGGCTCGACGACCTCGAATTCGAACTGACCTTCTCCGGGCCGTACGACGACCGGAACGCGATCGTCGCGATCCATGCGGGCGCCGGCGGCACGGAATCACAGGACTGGGCGGAGATGCTTCTGCGCATGTATCTCCGCTGGGCCGAGCGCCGCCGCTTCACCGCCGAGGTCATCGACCTGATGGAAGGGGAGGAGGCGGGCATCAAGAGTGCGACGATCGAGATCAGCGGCGAGCACGCGTACGGATATCTCAAGAGCGAGCGCGGTGTCCACCGCCTCGTGCGGCTCTCGCCGTTCGATTCCGAGAACCGTCGGCATACATCATTTGCGCTGGTCGAAGCGCTGCCGGAGGCGACGGATGCAGCCGAGGTGAAAGTGAATCCGGACGATCTGCGCATCGATGTGTATCGGGCCAGCGGCCACGGCGGACAGAACGTCCAGAAGAACTCCACGGCCATCCGCATCACCCACATCCCGAGCGGCATCGTCGTGACGTGCCAGAACGAGCGTTCGCAGCATCGCAACCGCGAGTCTGCGATGCGTGTGCTCGAGGCGCGGCTCATCGAGAAGGAGCTTCAGAGAAACGCCGAGGAGCAGGCACGCATCAAGGGTGAGCACGTGAGCGCCGGCTGGAGCAACCAGATCCGCAGCTACGTGCTGCATCCGTACAAGATGGTGAAGGATCATCGCACCGCATACGAGACGAGCGATGCGAACGGCGTTCTCGATGGCGATCTGGATGACGCCATCAAGGCGTATCTCAAGACGACGGTAGGAGACAACCTTGCGTAAGTCCGCCGCGCTTCTGGCTTCGATACTCGCTCTGGCACTCGCGCCGGCCGTCATGCCGCGGGTGGGATTGGCGCAAGAGGCCGTTGACGTCATCTCCGACACGCCTCGCAACGAGTTCCCGGCCGGCGTCACATTCTCGCTCACGTTTCGCCCGGCGGGTGAGGTGCGGGAGGTTCGGCTGCGCTACGAACTCGCACCGGACGGCACAGGCGCGACAGCCATCGCCGACTGTACTGCTGCGGCCGCAACGACGACCTGCAGCTACACGCTGACCAGCGGCCGGGGCATCTTCATCATCCCGGGCGCTGAGATCACGTATTCGTGGGAGGTGTCTGGCGTCGACGGTAGCCGTGCTTCGACCACGGACGCGCTCTACACCCACGAAGACACACGCTTCAACTTCCGCACGCTCACCGAAGGATCCGTGACGGTGTACTACCACTCCGGAACCGAGGATGACGCTGCTGGCGTGCTGCAGGCTTCGGTCGAGACACTGGCGAACGTCGGCGCGTTGCTGGAAACGCAGGTCGATTATCCGATCAAGGTCTTTCTGTACCGTACAGCCGATGAGATGCAGCCCGCGATCGCGCCATCGGGAGGCCGCGGCGTGCAGATTCTCGGCGAAGTGGTGTACTCGGATACTGCCATGGTGTCTGCGGATGTCAGCCCACTGGATATCACCCGCCATGAGATCGCCCACATCGTCACCGGACAGGCGACGAAGGGCCCGTTCGGCATTCCTGGCTGGATGAACGAGGGCATCTCCGTCGCATCGCAGCGGCAGGTGCTGCCGGGGCACGCCAATGCGCTCGAGGCCGCCATTCGCACCGACCGCGTCTTGTCGATGAACGAACTCAGTTCACCCGCGAGCGGCGGCACGAGCTCGACCGTCGGTCTGTATTACGGCCAGGCAGGATCGATGATGAGGTATCTCATCGACACCTATGGCGACGCGAAGTTCGCCAGCCTGATACGCACGTTCAAAGACGGATCGACCGTCGACAAGGCGTTCGGGTCGACGTATGGCTTCGACAGCGCTGGGCTTGAGAACGAATGGCGGGCCTCGGTGGGCCTCGATCCGCGGGCCGCGGTGGCGACTGCCACGCCGATGGCGGCGCCGACTGCCCGCCCCGCTGCGACGCCCCGCCAGACAGGCAGCGATGGTGGCGAGGGCGGGTCGTCGGTTGTGACGTACGGGCTGATCGCCGGCCTCGTGGCTGCCGTGCTCGTCGCGGGCGGCGTCGCCGTCACCGTGATCCGGCGGCGGATGTAGCGTCAGCGGTCGGTACGGGCCGCGCCCGCGCCGCCCGAGGGCGAGCGCCCGAGGTCGATCGGCTTGCCGCCGAGCAGCCCCAGACGATAGTCGTAGAGAGCGGCGATGCTGCGCCCCGCGTCCTGCGTGTACATGAAGCCTTGAGCCAGTCTCCGTTTTCGTTCGTAGTCGTCCCAGTCGAGCAGCCACACGAACGTCACGTTGCGCTCGGTGTTCACCGCCTGCCCCTTGTCGGACAGCTGACTGATCGACGACTTGTCTTTCTCGAGGATTCCAAGTTCGTACCTGTCCCGGAAGAGCACGGCGAACTGAGGATAGACAAACCCCGTCGAAACAACCGTGTTCTCGGGGTACTCGATCGCTTCGAGTTCGCGGGCGAAGTGGATCTGCGCTCGCATGGTGTCCGCGTTCGAGAGGACGAGACCACGCCCTAGGTGCGCGTTGGTGAATGCCGACGTGTTGATCTCGTCGCCGGGCGACGTGAGGTCAACAAAGCCTGCGAGGATGATCACGGCGACGGTTCCCGCGAGTACCCACTGCTTGAAGTACCGCGCCATCAGGAAATAGCCGAACGGGTACACCGGAATCAGGTAAGCGGCCTCATGCGGGAGTCGCGTGAAGGTCAGCACGGTGACGGCGAGCGCCAGGAGCCAGACGCCGACATCGCGGTCGCGCCACGCATCGACAGGCAGCCTCGCGAGCCGAGGCAACGAGATCAGTGTGGCCGCGATCACCGCCATCGCGCCGATCAGTCCGAGGCAGTCCTTCCCGAGGAGGCGCATAACGCTCAGATACCCGACCTTACTGTCGTAGAAATTGAAGAAGCTCGGCCCGTATTTCCAGTAGATCGGCGACCACGCGATGATCGCTACACCGAGCGCCGCCACGGCGAACAAGCGCAACTCGCTCCGGCGTCCGTCGCGAAGCAGATAGTACCCGAGCGGGATGAACATGAGCACCGAGGTGGAACGCGAGCCGATGGCCAACCCGAGCATCAGCCCGGCGGCGAGCGTGTTCTTCGTCAGGATGAAGTAGTAGGCGCCGAGCACGAACGTGAGTGCCCACATGTAGTCCATCGTCGACATGCTGTTGATCCAGAGCAGCGGCGTGAACGCGAAGGCGACAACGAGCAGCGCCCGGTTCGGCAGCCCCAGGTGCCGGACGATCGCCGCGAAGAACCACAGCCCGAGCATCGATATGGCGAGCGTCAGGGCGTTCGTCGCCAACCAGCCGCCTTGAACGACGATCGCGCTCCCCAGCTCCGGCACGGGATAGCCCGGAAGTCGTGAGGGATAGTATTCGCCGTGCTCCCACAGCCAATAGCCTGTCAGCGCGACGCGCCACGCGTCCGGGTCGGTGCCGTAGCCGATGTTGATGAACGGCGCCCGGCTCAGGATGACGGCCAGCGCCAGTCCAACGAACGCGAACGGCTGCGCGAGGTCGAGATTGAAGATGCGCGAGATCGGATGCTCTGGTTCGGACACGGCGAGGATGGGAGCGTCGTCGACGAATGTTGACGTCATGCGGCGGCCGCTTCGTCGCGTGTCTTCTGCCAGACGTTGTAGACACGCTGGATCGCGGTGGCGTGCGACATCACCGCGAGAATCCACAGTGCCCACCGCAGCGTGCCGAATCCGATGATCAGGGCGCCGGCAAGGAGGAGCACCCGCTCCGCGCGCGTGAAGAGGCCCTCACGCAGCTCCAGGCCCAGGCCCTCGGCGCGCGCCCGCACGTAGCTCACCATGATCGAACCGACGATCGCCGCGTAGCAGAGCGCGATCTCCACGGTGTGACCACCGATCTCCGTGTAGTGGAACAGCAATCCGCCGAGGACGGCGGCTTCGGAGAGGCGGTCGAGTACGGAGTCGAAGACAGCGCCGAATCGCGTCACCGTTCCCGTCCGGCGGGCGAGCGCGCCATCGAGCAGGTCGAGCGCGCTGAAGATGAGCATCACGACGCCGGCGGCGAGGAAGTGGCCGCCCGCCGCGAGCGCGCCCGCGGCAACGTTCCCGGCGAATCCGGCGACGGAGATCATGTTCGGTGTGACGCCGATGGCTGCGAGAGGCGCGACGAGGGGATCGGTGAAACGCGCCGAAACCTTGTGCGGGACGATGCTGAACGACGGCACGAGCACCCCCGAAGGTGGCTACAGGTCAGGTTGCCCCGAATCTACAGTGCTGTTGCGGCCGTGGCAAGCGGCGCGGCTCGCCGGAAGGATGGACGAACGAGCGAAGGAGATGCGGGAGTGGGTCACGAGAGGAGTGTGCGGTGAGAGGGTGAGGCACCGTGACCGGGCTCGTGTCGCGAACGTGTCGGCGGCCCGTTGTCCTCGTTGTGCGCGCGGCTCGCTAGGAGTAGCGCTCCTCTGTCCACGGGTCGCCGTGGATGTGGTAGCCGTACATCTCCCAGAAGCCCGCCTTCTCGTCGTCCATGAACACCATGCCGCGCACCCACTTGGCGCTCTTCCAGAAGTACAGCTTCGGCACGACCAGGCGGAGCGGCCAGCCGTGCTCCTTTTCGAGCGGCTTGCCGTTGTGGGAGTGCGCGAGAATCACGTCGTCGTCCAGCAGTTCATCGATCGGCACGTTGGTGGTATAGCCGCCGAAGCTGTGCAACATGACGTGCTTCGCCGTGGCGAGGGGCTTGATTAGCTGCATCAGGTCGCCGATCTTCACGCCAGTCCAGTCGTTGTCGAACTTGCTCCAGTGTGTGACGCAGTGGATGTCGGAGCGCAGTTCGGTCTGCGGGAGCGCCATGAACTGCTCCCACGTGAAGTGCACTTCCTCTTCGACGAGTCCGACCGCCGAGAACTTCCACGTCGCCAGGTCGACGCTCGGGATGCCGCCGTAGTGCAGCACCGGCCAGCCGTCCGTGAGCTTTTGGCCTGGCGGCAAGCGGTCGCCGTGTCGCTCGCGGTCTTCTTTGCCGCGCTTATTGAAGATGTCCAGCGCCATGTGAGGAAGATCCTTGACTACGTCGACCGCGTTCAGGATACCACGACGCCAAGCCGCGGCCGCGCAACGAATACATGAGGATCAACGACGACGATGCCGATTCGGTTTTACGGGAAGCGCAGACAGATCAGGCTCGTCTTCTCTAGGAGGTCGACGTTCTCCGTCCGGCAGCGCTCCGCCTCGGGGATGTCCTGTTCGAGGGCGGCGTACAGCACCAGTGTTTCCCCGTCGGACTGGTACCAGTAGCCGTTCTCAACGGGATTGCCGATCGGATCTCCCGGCACGTCCTTGCCAAGAATCTCTTTGTAGCCACACCCCTTGTCGATCTCCTTGTAGCCGCACAGCGTCTGGATGTTGCTGTCGGTCGAGATGTACGCGCCGTTGCGGTCCTTCCACTGGTTGGCGGCCTCAAGCAGAACGAGGATGTCGCCGCGTCGCGTGGCATCCCGCTCCTGCGCAGTTCCCTGGAGGATGCCTGCAAATGTGGGGCGCGGACGCGGCGTGGAGACGGCGCCGAGGGGCGTTGCCGTCGGCGGCACGAAGGTGCCGCGAATGGGTGTGCCGATGGCGCCGAGCAGCGCCTCGGGTTCGGCTTCGCCGCCGTGTCGGACGTCAAGCCACACGACGGCAATCAGCGCCGCACCAAGCACGGCCAAGGGGCCGATGATGCCCCATTTCAGGTTCTTCAGGAATCGACGCACGAGTCTACGCCTCTCGCTTCAAATCGGCGCACTATACCCGACCGAGGTACGGCCACGGGGAGCCTGTGTTTTCTTGACGGCGTCTGGGGGCGGATTCTTAGGGTGTGGCTTATCGTTTTTTAACAGGCTGAGCCGATAATAGGGGTGTAAGGCAATGAACCCACTCGTGTAGAGCACACACGGAGCGGGGGCTTCTTCTGAAAGAGCCAGGGCGCGACACCCCGTCACTAGACTAGGCGCCCTGGTTTCTTCATGTCCCGGCGATTTCCCCATCCACCGCGCCAGAGCCCGGCCGAACCTGCCGCGCTACGTGAGATGGTACGGAACCTCGATGATTGCCGTGTTGCGCCGGTCGAGCAGGGCCTTCTTGAGGCGCTGAGCCGACTGGTTGTGCAACCAGCGCTGCCACGGATAGGGGGCCCGGAATTCCGGCAGCACGACCGTGACGTACTGCCCCGGATCAGCCCTGTCGAGCGCGTCGACGTACGACAGCACCGGGGCCACGAACGAGCGGTACGGGGAGTTGATCAACAGGAGAGGTATATCGAGAACCGCGGCCTCCCACCGTCGCCGCAGTTCGTGGCCCGCCTCAAGGTCGTCGGTGACATGGAGCGCCGTCACATTTGGCGAGATGGATCGCGCGTAATCAATCGTCCTCAGCACAACCTTGTTCAAGCTATCGACCGGAACAAGCACGGCCTGCTTGTGCAGTTTCGCCGGCTCAAATATCGTGCCCTCTTCCATCTCGATCTGGTGCTCGACATCCTCAAAGTGACGGTAGATGCTCCACAGGACGCCGGCGAGTATGACAATCGCCACCATCGCAATCCATGCGCCATCGACGAACTTGGTGGCGCCCACGATCACGGTGACGACGCCGGTGGTGACGGCGCCAATCGAGTTGATGACGATGCTTGGCTTCCAGCCGGGCTTCTTCGATTTCAGCCAGTGCCGCACCATCCCGCTCTGAGACAACGTGAACGAGAGGAAGACCCCGAATGCGTAGAGCGGGATCAGGCTGTTGACATCGGCGCTGAATATCACGAGCAAGACTGCCGATGCGGCGCCCAGGACGAGGATGCCCGTCGAGAATGCCAGCCGGTCGCCGCGAAACGAGAACTGGTGCGGAAGGAATCGGTCGCGTGCGAGGATCGAGCTGAGACGAGGGAAATCGGCGTAGGCAGTGTTCGCGGCGAGGAACAGAATCAGCGCTGTGAATGCCTGGATCAGGTAGAACAGCGGCGGCGCCCCGCTGAAGACTGTCTTCGCGATCTGCGCTGGCGCCGAAATTTCGCCCGAGTGCCGCACTCCAAGTTGATTCGCCAGCACCGTGATCCCGATGAACAGTACGCCAAGGATGAGGGCCATCATCATCAACGTAGTCGCGGCGTTCTGAGGCTCCGGTTTCTTGAATGCCGGGATGCCGTTCGAGATCGCCTCCACACCCGTAAGCGCGGCCGAGCCCGAGGAGAACGCTCGCAGCACGAGAAACCAGCTCAGCGTCGCTGTGCCCTCTTCGTGCCACGTCGGCTCCACATCGGCCTGGAGCGACGGATCGATGAGTAGCCGGACGAACCCGGCGACGAGGAGGAACGAGAACGCGAGGATGAATCCGTAGGTAGGAATGGCGAAGATCGTGCCGGACTCGCGCAGCCCTCGCAGGTTGAGCAGCGTGATCAGCGCCACCGCGACAACTGCGATCACCACGCTGAACTGGTGTAGTTCCGGGAACGCTGACACGACGGCGAAGACGCCAGCGGCGATCGAGACAGCGACAGTCAGGATGTACCCGACAGCGAGTCCTGCCGCCGCCGTAATGCCTGCGACATCGCCGTAATTATCGCGCGCGACGATATACGCGCCGCCGCCGCTCGGGTACTCGCGAATCGTCTGGCGGTACGAGAACGTGACGACCGCCAACAGCGCGATGATCGCCCCGGCGATCGGGATTGACCATACGAGGGCCATGGATCCCGCCGCGACGAGTACGAGCAGGATCTCGTCCGTGGCGTACGCGCTCGACGAGAGCGCGTCGGAGGAGAATACGGCGAGCGCCTTCGACTTCGGCAGCCGTTCATCTTCCAAGTGTTCAGAGGAAATCGGCGTGCCAATGGCGACGCGCTTGATGCGCTGCCACACCTGTGCGCCTCGGGTGCGGGGAGCGGTCGAACGATTCGTCGCGCGAAACGTTCCTTCGTCGTCGCCGCGCTCGAAGTGGCGCTCTCCGGCCCGAACGCGCCGCGCATACCGGCTTCCAGGCTTCGCGCCGCGGACGATCTCTGTTGCCTCGACGTCCGCCATGCCGGTCGAGCGGCGGGGTACACGGACGCGTTCACGCTCCGCCGGACTGCCGCTGGGTGGCGGTGCGTCGGAGTCGGGGACGCCGTCCTCCGCTGGCTTATCGTCCTGCACGTTGATGCCTCGAATCCGCGAGAACCATGTCAGGCCAAATCGTATCGGGCGGTCGATCGTGCGTACAGTGGCCGTGTGCCGTTCGTCAGGGATTACCCTACGGATAGGGCCGCCGGTGTGTGGTAAAGTCATGGCCTATGAAGGCGCACACGATTACTCCTGAGGCAACTACAACCCGCGGTTCATCGCCGCGGGTCGCCATTGGCCACCCGTCACTCCCCTAGACGGCAGGCCGCGCTCGCCGCGTGCGGGCGCATCACAGGAGACGATTCACCATGACGGTCGAGCTGTACGACACAACGCTCCGCGATGGCGCTCAGATGGAAGGCATGTCGCTCTCCGTTGAGGACAAACTCAAGATCGCGCGAAAGCTCGATGAGCTAGGCGTCCAATACATCGAGGGCGGCTGGCCGGGGAGCAATCCGAAGGACGCCGAATTCTTCGTCCGCGCGCAGGCGATTAACTTTCAGAATGCGCGTCTTGTCGCATTCGGATCCACCCGGCGCGCGGGTGGCGACGCGGCGACGGACGCCAACCTGCGCGCCCTCCTCGATGCGCGGACACCGGTCGTGACGCTCGTCGGCAAGACGCACGAAATGCACGTGCGGCAGGTGCTCGAGACTTCGCTCGAAGAGAACCTGGCGATGATCGCGGATTCGATCCTGCTGATGAAGGAATCGGGCCGCACGGTCTTCTTCGATGCGGAGCACTTCTTCGACGGGTACGTGTCAGATCCGGCGTACGCAGTGAATTGCCTGAAGGCCGCCGCGAGCGCCGGTGCCGACTGCCTCGTGCTGTGCGATACGAACGGCGGCATGACGACACAGCAGCTTGTGGACGCGATCCGTGCGGTGCAGATGCAAGTCGATGCGCCGCTTGGCATTCACACGCACAACGACGCCGAGCTTGCCGTCGCCAACTCGCTCGCAGCGATAGAGGCGGGCGTGGTCCAGGTGCAGGCGTGCGTTAATGGCTACGGCGAGCGCTGCGGGAACGCGAATCTCCTCAGCATCATCGCCAACCTCAAGCTGAAGCTCGGGATGAACGTCGTTACGGATGATCAGCTCGCGATGCTGACGGACGTCAGTCACTACGTCAGCGAGATCGTGAACATGGTGCCGAATCCGTACCAGCCGTACGTCGGCGGCAGCGCCTTCACGCACAAGGGCGGATTGCATGTGGCCGCGGTGCTCAAGAACGAAGCGAGCTACCAGCATGTGCCGCCGGCGAGCGTCGGCAACGTGCGCCGCCTCGTTGTTTCGGAGCTGGGCGGCAGCCGTGGCGTCCAGCAGAAGCTCAAGGAGCAGGGCGTCGAGTTCGAGCTGGATCGGGACGAAGCGCGCCGATTACAAGAGCTCATCAACGAAGCAGAATCGAAGGGTTACCAGTTCGAGGGCGCCGAGGCCTCGTTCGAGATGCTCGTACGCCGCGCTCGCCCCGGCTATACGGCGCCGTTCGAGCTGGAGGACTTCTGGATCGTCGAGCGGCGCGCTTCCGTCAACGCGGGCCATGACCGCGAGATGCAGGCCGAAGCCATGGCGAAAGTGCGCATCGATGGCACGCTGCTCCAGACAGCGGCTGAGGGCAACGGCCCCGTGAATGCGCTCGATGCGGCGGTGCGCAAGGCGCTCGTCGAGTACTTCCCGACGATCTACGCCGTCAAGCTGATCGACTTCAAGGTCCGCATCATCGATAGCGCCGCCGGTACGAGTGCGGCCGTCCGTGTGCTCATCGAATCGACCGACGGCGAGCGCATGTGGACGACGGTGGGCGCGAGCACGGACATGATCGAGGCATCGTGGCTGGCGTTGGCGGACTCGCTCGAATACTTCATCGTTCGCCGCGCCGGCTGGACGCCGGGGTAGTTCTGCGGGCGGGATGGCACGAGGCCGGGATGGCCACGGCTTCCGATGTCCGACCTCAGACCGCGTCCATCACTACAGATCGACCTGCATCGGCTTTCCGTGGTAGCCGGTGGCGTTCGCGAGCGCGCGCACCGCGGCCGTTCGGAGCTCAGCCGGCTCATCGTCGTCTTCGCTCAGGCGGATCAGTTCGAACAAGAGCATAGGCGCGCTCGCCGCAGCCAGGTACTCGCGCGCGATGCTGATGGCGGCTTCCCGCGCGGCGATCGGCTGATGTGGGTGCAGGTGTCGCGAGACGAGTTCGACTTCTTCTGGCGTCAGGTCACCGGTGCGAGCGCGGCGGCGCAGATCGTCGATGTTCATCGCAGCGTCAGGATGCGGCGACCGTCGGCGCCATCGCCGCGATGATCTCGCTCGTTGGCGGCATACCGCGCTGGTAGTACCGGATGATCCCGTCGCGATCGATGCCGACGACGGTGCGATTGATGAGCGTGATGAGTGGCACGGGCATGAGCGCGTCATACGCGCGCGATGTCGCGGCCTTCTCATCGACGAGGAGCGGCGTCCGCATCCCGTGCGCCTCCGCGAACCGCTTGTGTTTGGCGGCGTTACTTGGGTTGACGCCGAACACGACGATGCCCGCGGCGACGTACTTGTCGTGGTCGTCGCGGGCCGTGCAGAGTTGCCGCGTGCAACCCGGCGTGCCGTCGGCGGGATAGAACATCATTACCACGGCCGACTTGCCCGCAAAGTCTGACAGGCGAACGGTCGCGCCGTTCTCGTCCTGCATCGCGAATGCTGGCGCTTTGTCGCCTACTTTCAACATCGGAGGCCATCCTTGGTCTTCCCCGAGGCGCTGGTAGATGCCATTCCGGGAGACGGGCATTGTACGTTGAATTCGTCGTTCGCGAATCCCACGGAATAAACGAAGCAAATACTTCGGAAAACCCCTTCACATTGCGGATCAGCGTACTTACAATGCGCCCGGAGACGCGAGAGCAAGACAGACCGGAGGAGTCGACACCGAATGACCTACATCATCACAGACCCCTGTATTGGCACGAAGGATCGCTCCTGCGTCGACGTCTGTCCCGTCGACTGCATCCACGACGACGGCGACGATGACAAGATTCTGTACATCGACCCGGACGAGTGCATTGACTGCGGCGCGTGCGAGCCGGCCTGCCCCGTCAACGCGATTTTCGCCGAGGACGACGTGCCGGACGCCCAGAAGCCCTTCGTGGAGATTAACGCCCTCTGGTTCAAGGACAAGGCCGACGCGCGCGCCAAGGTCGATGCCGTCGCTCCGGCTGGTTAGTCAAGGCACCCAGATTGCGTCAGAGGCCCGGGCGAACTGCCCGGGCCTTCGCTCGTGCGTCTGAGATCGGAAGGATCGTGTCTCACCACTGATCTGGAGCGCGCGCGCCCTGGGTGCCGTCAGAACTTCGTCAGAAGGCGGACTGTATGGTCGTCCGCGGGCAGGGAGCCTCGCGACAGACGTTGCCCTCGCTGTCGCGGGGTACCTTGCTTTCGATGGGGTGGGTGGCGCGTCAGGACAGACTCGGCGCGCCACCCTCCGCATACTGCGGAGGGACGCCGTCCGCCGCGTCCGTTGACCCAGCTCGGGACACGCGCTTTTGCCTCTGCCACGCCCACGCTGCCTCGGCGGCCAGGAGCGCAACGCCTGCCCAGACAACGATATCGCCAGGGCTCGCAGCGAACCCGCCCCACGCGGTCCGAACGATGATGCTGTCGCCCAGCGCGACGGCTCGCCCGTGCCCATCTTCCACCAGCACATCCTTGGAGCCAGGAATCCAGTCTCCAGTGACATAATGCGAGGCTCGCTCGACGCCGATGGCGTCTTCGACGGTACGGCGCTCGATGGGCATCAGCCCGCCGTTAGCAAGAATCACGGCGAGATTCGCCGCCAGTCCGACGAGCATCACCCACGTTCCGAGCCGGTTCCGGTACGGCCAGAGCGCGAGCGGCGCCAATCCAATCGTCGCCGGCAGGGCGCCGCGGACGACCCAGTCTTCGGAGGCGAAGCGGATCGCGGCGAATTGCACGCAGACCAGCGCCGTCACGAAGGTGGTGCTCAGGATGAGGCGGGAGTGGCGCACTGGCGGAGCCTCCTGGGTGAGCGGCTTCCATCCGCACTATTAGGTATCGGCCTTCGGTGGCTCATGCCTGAGACACGAAGAGACCCCGTCGACGAGCGACGAGGCCTCCGCGCCTTAACGGTGCGGTTGGCTCGGCCTACTTGCCCCAGGTCCACGGCGCCATGGTGATCGCGACGACGGCGAGCGTGTTGAATACGACGAGAGCGGCAGGGATGTAGCGGGTCATCGGTTACCTCCAGTAAATTCCGTCTGCTACTGGAGAGAGTCGGCAGGGTTTTCCCTGACTTGAGGGGCGGCGGGGCCTTAGGGTCGTTCCCTCGATGAGAATGCGAGACACCCTGCCGGTGGACCGGTTGGTGGGCGCTGAGGCAGGCCTGGGACGGCCGGTCGGGCGGGCCGCCCCGAAGCCTCCGCAGATTCGGATTCGCGTTGTACGAGGGGATCCCCTGTGCTATGATCGCCGCCGACTAGCGAAAAGAATCACAAAGTCTGCAGCGAGAGGCTTCGCGCCTGTGATCGAGCAGTTTGGTCGCGCCGGATTCCTGCTGATCTTCGCGGTCCTCTTCCCGCTTATACCGATCGTTGCGTCCGTCATGCTGGGTGTCTTCAAGATTCGGCCGGCCTCCCCGGATCCCATCAAGTCATCGATTTACGAGTGCGGCATGGTGCCCGTCGGCGATGCCCAGGTCCGGTACCACGTCCGCTACTACGTGTTCGGGCTGCTGTTCGTCATCTTCGACGTCGAAGCGGTCTTCCTGTACCCATGGGCCGTGGCATACCGGGGACTGGGCTTCTTCGCCTTCGTCGAAGCCGTGCTGTTCATGGGGGTGCTGTTCGTGGGGTATGCGTACGCCTGGCGTAAACGCGCCATGGAGTGGATCTAGTGCCGCACGCCACGACACTCACGCTTTCGAGTGCATCCGTCGCCGATCGGATTCGCTCTGCCGTTCCAGCAGCGGTGCGCGCCGTGGAGGATGGCTGGGTGGTGCTCGAGCCGGCGTATGTCTTCGAGGCGATGGCGTTCTTGCGCGACGATCCGGAGCTCGATGGCAAATACCTGATTGGGCTCACCGCGGTCGATGTCATCACGCGAATGGATGTCGTGTATCACATCTCGTCCCTCGCGCAGAACCACATGTTCGAACTCAAGGTACCCGTGGACCACGAGCGGCCGGTGATCGCGTCGGTGACGCCGCTCTGGATCGGCGCCAACCTGCAGGAGCGCGAAGCCTACGATCTTTTCGGCATCGACTTCGAGGGGCACCCGGACCTGACGCGTCTCTTCCTCTGGGACAAGTTCCCGGGGCACCCGCTGCGCAAGGACTTCATGGCGCTCCCCGGCGGACAAAAGCCGGGCCTCAGCCAGTTCCCGAAACAGGTGTCAGGCCAGACCGGTGGGGAGTTCCGTCCGAACGCGCCCGGGACGGGTGAGTAAAGCGATGTTGAAGACCGAGCCGGTCGAAGTCAACATCGGGCCGCAGCATCCGAGTACGCACGGTGTGTTCCGCATGGTCGCCAAGATCGATGGCGAGCGCGTCGTCGATGTGCAGATGGTCGTCGGCTATCTGCATCGCAGCATGGAGAAGCTGGCCGAGGAGCGGACATACACACAGAACATTCCGTTCACCGACCGCATGGATTACCTCGCGTCGATGACGAGCAACCTCGGCTACTGCCTCTCGGTCGAGAAGCTGGCCGGGATCGAGGTGCCCGAGCGCGCGCAGTACCTGCGAACGATCTTCAGCGAACTGCAGCGCGTCGCCAGCCACTGCATGGCGACGGGCGCATTCATCAACGACTGCGGCGCCTGGCAGACGCCCGTCATGTACACATTCCGTGATCGCGAAAAGGTGCTCGATCTCTTCGAGATGACGTGCGGTGCGCGGATCACGACGAACTACATGCGCATCGGCGGCGTGGCGTTCGATGTGCCGGAAGAGTTCTTGCCGGCGCTCGACTATCTCATCAACGAGGACTTGCCGTACCGCTTCGAGGAACTCGAGAAGCTGATTGTCGGCAACGAGATCATCCTCATGCGCGCGCGGGATGTCGGCGTCGTGACGCCGGAGATGGCGATCAACGCCTCGCTGAGCGGACCGATGCTCCGCAGCGCCGGCATCGCGTGGGACATCCGCAAAGCAGACCCGTACTGCGTCTATGACCGGATGAAGTTCGACATTCCCGTGGGGTACAACGGTGACGCGTACGACCGCATGGTCATCCGCATCGAGGAGATGAAGCAGAGTCTTCGCATCATCCGCCAGTGCGTCTCCGAACTGCCCGACGGCCCCCACAAGGTCGATGTGCCGCTCGCGTTGCGCCCACCGGTCGGCGAGGCGTATTCGCGCGTCGAGTCGCCCAAGGGTGAGATCGGCTTCTACGTCGTGAGCGATGGCGGCCCGGCGCCATATCGCTGGCATGTGCGTGCGCCTTCCCTGATCAATCTGAGTGTGCTGCGTGAGATGACCATCGGGCAGTCGATTGCCGATGCGATCGTGACGCTTGGCAGCATCGACATCAACGTTGGCGAGGTGGATCGCTGATGCTGCTTTCCCTCGCCTCGATCGTGACGGACAACTGGTGGGACATTCGCGACCTGTCGAACCTCAGCGGAGCGCTGCTTGACTTGATCGGTGATGCAGGTGGGCCATCGTGGCTCATCTACGTCGTGTCAGGACTGCTTGGCACGATCGGCATCGTCTCGTTCATTGGCGGCGCTGCAATCATCAACATCTGGATCGAGCGCCGTGTCGTCGGACGCATGCAGTCGCGCCTTGGGCCGAACCGCCTCGGGCCGTTCGGCCTGCTGCAGCCGATCGCCGACGCTATCAAGCTGATGCAGAAGGAAGTGCTTCAGCCGAAGCTTGCCGACGGGCTTGTGTTCACAGCCGCGCCGATCGCATTCACGGTGCCGGGCATCGCGATCCTCGCGGTGCTGCCGTGGGGGCGAAACATGACGCTCGCCCGCCTCGATGTCGGCATCGTCTACATCTTCGCGATGTCGTCGCTCGCGGCGCTGGCGGTGTTCATCGGCGGGTACGGCTCCAACAACAAGTACGCGCTTTTCGGATCGATGCGCGTAATCGCCATGCTGGTCACGTACGAGATCCCGATCGTTCTCTCGCTGCTGGGCGTCGTGCTCTTCGCCGGCTCGATGAATCTGAGCGAGATCGTGCTGTGGCAGGAAGACAACTGGGCCATGCTGATCATGCTCCAGCCGCTCGCCTTCCTGATCTACTTCATGTCGTCGTCGGCCGAACTGAACCGCACACCGGCCGACCTGGCGGAGGCGGAATCCGAGATCGCGGGCGGTTACCACGTCGAGTACTCCGGAATGAAGTTCGGCTTGTACTACGCCGCGGAACTCATCAACTGCGTCGCAATCTCCGCGATCATCGCGACGCTGTTCCTCGGCGGATGGTGGATGTACAAGCTGGACGAGATCGTCCCCGGCTGGATGATCTTCATCGGAAAAGTCTACGCAGTGTACTTTCTCTTCGTGTGGACGCGGGGCACGCTCCCGCGATTCCGGATCGACCAGCTCCTTGCGTTCGCCTGGAAGTGGATGACGCCGATGGCGCTTCTCAATATCCTTGTGGTCGCCGGTGAGGTGATGGTGTGGGAGGAGACCGGCTGGAGTGGGGCGATCCTGCTGCCGGCCTATGTCGTCATCAACGGCGCCTTTGCCGTCGGACTGATCGTCGCCTGGGTGCGGGCCTTCGCGCCGAAGTTCCAGCGCTTCCCCGACCGGCCGCGCTTCTACTCAAACATCGATGTGCCGTCGCTCCCGGCGGTTGCTGTTCGTCCTGATCCGACTGAAGGTGTTGCGTGATCGACGACACAGGCATTGTGGTGGCGTTCTACGTCCTCGCTGCGACGACCGTCGTCAACGCGCTGATGGTGGCTGTTGTGCGCAACCTTGTGCACGCCGTGCTGTTCCTGGCGCTGACGTTCGTCGGTGTTGCCGGCGTCTATGTTGTGCTCGCGGCGGACTTCGTCGCGGTGGTGCAGGTGCTCATCTACGCGGGCGCTGTTGGCGTGCTGATGACCTTCGCCATCATGCTCACTCCTGCGGCGGATCGCGAGAATTCCGAGACCAAGTTCGCGCCGGTCGCGCTCGTGCTATCCGGCTTTGTGCTCGCCGTACTTGCGTTTGTCTCGATCGACACCGAGTGGCAGATCTCGAACCGCGACGCCTTCGGCACGACCGCCGCATCGCTGGGCGAGGCATTCCTCAAGCCCTACGTCGTGCCGTTCGAGATCGCGTCGGTGCTCTTGATGACCGCCATGATCGGCGCCATCATCCTCTCGCGAGAGGAGTCGGACGATGCCTGATATCGTGCTGGTCTCGCTGCCGCTGGAGCATGTGCTGGTGTTCGGCGCCATCCTCTTCGCCATCGGGCTGTATCTATCGCTCGCGAAGCGGAACGCCGTCGGCGTCCTCATGGGCGTCGAGTTGATGCTCAACGCCGTCAACGTCACGTTGCTCGCGTTCTCACGCTACGTGACGTCGGAGCGTCCGCTTGACGGCCAGGTGTTCGCCACCTTCGTCATCACCGTCGCTGCGGCTGAGGCCGCTGTGGCGCTCGCGCTTGTCGTCGCGGTGTACCGCCACCGCGAAACAGTGAACATC
>JANPBN010000664.1:0-10599 GCA_031430415.1 Dehalococcoidia bacterium | reverse complement strand
ATCCGTCGGGGTCGGCGTGTTGGTTGCCGTGTCCGTCGGCGTCGGCGTGTCCGTCGGAACAGGGGTGTCCGTGGGCGTGTTCGTCGCCGTGGGAGTGGGCGTCGGCGTGTCCGTCGGAACAGGGGTGTCCGTGGGCGTGTTCGTCGCCGTGGGAGTGGGCGTCGGCGTATTCGTCGGAACAGGGGTGTCCGTGGGCGTATTCGTCGCGGTCGGTGTGGGCGGGATCGGCGTCGCGGTCGGCGTATTCGTGGCGGTCGCTGTTGCCGTGGGCGTACTCGTCGGCACAGGCGTCGCCGTAGGCGTGTTCGTCGGCGTCGGGGTTGCCGTGGGCGGTGGACCGTGCACGGCCGTGGTCCCGGAATCGGTGAACGTCTGCCCCGCGATGGGGATGAACTCCCAGTCGTAACTGGTCGGATGAAGTGTGAACTTCATGACGCCAAACGTCGAAGCATTACTGATCTGGCTGTTCGGCGGCGCAGCGCCAATGCCGCTGTTGTTGATGCCACCTGTGCCAATGACGAACTCCCGCACTCCGTATGTGTTGTCCAGTGCGCCCGCACCGTTCTGCGGAGCGAATCGTTCGTAGTGATGGAAGTGCCCCGTGAGGAGCATCTCCACGCCGTTCTCGTAGAGCGCCTGCCAGAGCGCCTGCGTCGTCGTGATATTACCCGCCGAACTAAACAGCGGCTTGTGGATGATGGCGACCACGTTCTTCGAGGCGTTCGCTGTGAGATCGGCGCGCAGCCAGACTTCTTGCGGCGATCCTGCCGTGCAACCGCCGACCTGTGTGCACTCAGAGTTCAGGACAACGACGTGCCATGACGGACTGACGTCGTAGCTGTAATAGGCCTTGTCGCGATCGCCGGCTGCCCCTGTGAATTGACCGACCCCGTTGAAGTAGTCGAAGTAACCGGTCGCGCCCACGGTGTTGTAATCGTGGTTGCCGCTGGCGGGTCGTGTTCGTGCCTTGAAGCGGCCCCACGTCGGGTCGTAGCAGTTCGCAAATTCGGCTGCGGTGCCGTCCGGGTACACGTTGTCGCCGATCGTAAAGACTTGGCCCGGGATGTTGTCGATAAGCAGTGCTGTCGCCTCGTCGTTGTTGTTGTCGCACGAAGCGATGTCGCCCGCGCCGACGAACACGGCATCGCCAATGGCGGTCGCTGTCGCCGTGGCGGTTGCGGTGGCGGTGCTGGCCGCGGTCAGGGTTGGCGTCCACGTGTTAGTTGCCGTCGCTGTATTGGTCGCGGTCGGCGGCACAGGTGTCGGCGTGGGGGTATTCGTTGCCGTCGCTGTGGGCGTCGCCGTATCCGTTGCAGTCGGCGTGTTCGTCGCCGTCGCTGTGTTCGTCGGCGTAACCGTCGGCATCGGCGTGTCTGTTGCCGTTGCCGTCGGTGTTGCTGTGTTCGTCGCCGTCGGCGGAACCGGCGTCGGCGTGGGCGTGGCACTGCAAGTGTTGGTCGATGCAGTGCCCGAATCCGTGAAGGTCTGCCCTGCGATCGGAATGAACTGCCAGTCGTAGCTGGTCGGGTGAAGTGTGAGCTTGAGGACGCCAAACGTGGCGCCGTTGCGCACCTCGCTGTTCGGCGCTGCAGCACCGATGCCGGTAAACCCGATGCCGCCCGTGCCGACGATGAACTCGCGCATGCCGCAAGCGGTGTCGAGTCCGCCCGCTGCATTCATAGGTGCGAAGCGCTCGTAGTGGTGATCGTGTCCGACGAGGTTGATTTCCGCGCCGTAGTCGTAGAGAGCCTGCCAGAGTGCCTGCGAGATCGTAACGGCCGTCCCCGAACTGAACCGCGGCTTGTGCCACATCGAGACGACGTTCCGTGACGTGTTGGCAGCGAGGTCCGCCCGTAGCCATGTCTCTTGCGGCGAACCAGCGGCGCACGCCGTTGTGCCGATGCCATTCGGCGTGGCGAGGCACTCCGCATTGAGGACCACCACATGCCAGTAGTCGCCGATGTTGTAGCTGTAGTACCCCTTGTCGCGATCGCCCGCTGGGCCCGTGAACTGGCTGACGCCGTTGAAGTAGTCGTAGTATCCAGTCGCATTGGCCGTATTGTAGTCGTGATTTCCGGGAGCCGGTCGCGTGCGCGCCTTGTGCCGGCCCCACGTCGGGTCGTAGCACGTCGAGAACTCCGTGGCGGTGCCATTCTGGTAGACGGTGTCGCCCAGCGTGAAAACCGTGCCAGGAATGGCGTCGAGGAGTAATGCCGTGGCCTCGTCGTTAGCGTTCGAGCAGGACGATATGTCGCCAGCGCCGACGAGCACCGGATCGCCGGAGACGGTCGCGGTCGCGGTCGGCGTGTTGGTCACGGTCGGCGTGTTCGTCACCGTGCCGGTCGGGGTCGGGGTGCCGCCCACTGCGAATGGTGCGCCGGGCGAGACCCAGATCGGTCCGTTCGTAGCCGTGCCCGTGACCCCGCTTCCCGACGAGTCTGCAACCGACGTGCCCGCGCCCTCGTTCATGCCCCAGCGGCCAATCAGGTTCGGGGCGGATGTAATCTCGCTGTCCCTGCTCGCGAGAATCTCGCTCGCGGAGCGGGCCACATTCCAGATCCGCACCTCGTCCATGACGCCGTTGAACCACCCGTCGGCGACAGCCGCAGTGGTAAAGGCGGAACCAAGTGCCGCAATCGTCTGTGTGCTGGCGGAGTTCGGCGGTCGGCTGACCGCGAGCGGCGAGCCATCCGAGACGCCATCGATGTAGAGTCGCCACGTGCCGTCGTAGGTGACGGCGACGTGATGCCAGGTGTTGTCAGCAGCGATCGCCGCTGCTCCCGTGACCGGGTGATTCAGGCTCGGCGACGGGCCGCCCGCGCCCTCTTCAAAGTCGGCGACTAGTCTGCCCGTCGTCGCATCGATGCCGAAGAAGTAGTTGACGTCCGCAGCAACGGTTTCGGCCTCGGCTCGGCCCTTGGTGATGAGCGGTATCGCGCTCGCGACGCCCCCGCTGCCGGTGCTCGTGCCGACCCCCGCTCCCTGGCGCTTGATCCAAGTTTCCAGCGTGAAGTTTGCGGCATTCAGCGCGGTCGACGCACCCAGCGTTACCACGTCGTTTGTGCCATCCAGATCGAGCGCTGCAATGCCCGTAGGGAGCGGCGTGTTCGTAGCCGTGGGTGTCGGGGTTGGTAGGAGGGTGATCGGTGCGCCAGGCGTGATCCAAGTGGGACCGTTTGTCGCCGTGCCGGTGACGCCGCTGCCCGACGAGTCACCGACAACCGTCCCAGAGCCTTCGTTCATGCCCCAGCGACCGACCAGGTTCGTCGCCGAGGCGATCTCGGTGTCCTTGCTGGCCAGGATCTGCGCCGCGGACCGTGCCACGTTCCAGATCCGTACTTCGTCCATAACGCCGTTGAAAAAGCCGGCTGCCGTGCCTGTCGTGATCTGGCCCGTGCCGAGTGCCGCCCTCGTGGCGGTGCTGGCGGAGTTTGGAGGCTGCATAACCGCCAGCGGTGTACCGTCCGCTATGCCGTCGATGTAGAGTCGCCATGTGCCGTCGTAGGTGACGGCGACATGGTGCCACGTGTCATCCGCTGCTATTGCGGCTGAGCCGCTCACGGGGTGGTTGAGGCTCGGCGCGGTCCCGGCGGCGCCCTCTTCGAAGTCGGCGACCAGCCTGCCGGTTGTCGAGTCGATGCCGAAGAAGTAATTGACGTCTGCAGCGACGCTTTCCGCCTCGGCTCGGCCCTTGGTGATGAGCGGAATTGCGCTCGCGACGCCACCGCTGCCGGTGCTCGTGCCGACACCCGCACCCTGGCGCTTAATCCATGTCTCAAGCGTGAAGTTTGCGGCGTTCAGCGCGGTAGCCGACCCAAAGGTCACATAGTCGTTGGTGCCGTCGAGGTCTATGGCATCGTCGCCCGCGGCACGTCCGCCTGTGTGGCTGCCGAGAATGGCGAGTAGGATTGCGAACCCCATGGCAAAGGGAAGTAGCCACCGCGCTCGGTGGTGGTTGGTGTTGCGTGACATTGTGCCCTCTCTCAGGCCGCGGTGGGGTGCGGCAGTATCGGGAAGTGCGCGCTGCCCACGCAGCCGGGAACCGGTTGCGCTGAGAGAAGACAAACACTCCCCCGTCGCTGATTGCGCTATTACGCGCTTACTTAAGGACTGAGTCAAGTCACAAAACTGAGAGACATGTAATCTTTTCGGGATCGCCGCCTGCGAATTACGAGGCGATGGAGGATATACGCCGGAGGACGAGCGGCGCGTCTACCAAGACCCACTACGCATCGCGACACCGGACCAGATGTCCAGTTCCCGCACATAGTACAGCAACAGCGCGGCGCCATCCGCCAAGCGGACGCGGTAGCCCAGGCGCTCGTCCTCGCGCCACTCCGCCTCGATCGCCGCGACCTCGACGCGCGTGCCGTCGCGTTCGATCCAGCGCGGCCGCGCGGAATCGTCGTCGACGCCGACGGTCAACGCGAAGGCTCGGAGTCCCTCTTCTTCATCCGCTTCCATGATGGTGAGTGTAATCGCTCAGCGCGGCCGGCCGGAACCGGCGGATCATCGGGGCGTGGTCGACGGACGCCGAGACCTAGGCGAGCGCCGCCATCTTCGGTGCGCCGCCGGATGCTTGCTCGTGCGCGTACGCCGCTCGCAGCACCGTCGCTTCGTCGAATGGCTTGCCGATGAGCTGGAGACCGACCGGCAGCCCGTTGACGAGCCCAGACGGAACCGAGATGCCGGGCAGTCCGGCGATGTTCACCGGCAGCGTGAATATGTCATTCAGGTACATCGCGTACGGGTCGCTCGTCTTCTCGCCGATCCGGAAGGCGGGAGTCGGTGTCACGGGCGAAGCGATCACGTCATAGCGCTCGAACGCGGCATCGAACTCGCGCCGGATCACCGTGCGCACACGCTGGGCCTTCAGGTAGTACGCATCGTAGTAGCCGGACGAAAGGGCGTACGTGCCGATCATGATCCGGCGCTTCACCTCAGCGCCGAAGCCACGGCCGCGCGTCTGCTCCATGTTCTCCCACATCGAAGCGCCATCGCGGTACGAGTAGCCGTACTTGACGCCGTCGTAGCGCGCGAGATTCGCCGACGCCTCGCTCGGCGCAATGATGTAGTACACCGCAAGCGCGGCCTCGGTGCTTGGCAGTGTCAGACCGAAATCGATGCTCGCGCCCTGTGCCTCGAGCCCGCGCAGCGCTTCCTCGAAGCGCGCCCGCACGCCGGCATCGAGCACATCCGGCAGGTACTCCTTCGGTACGCCGATGCGGAGCCCCTTCGCGCCTTGTTCAAGCGTCGCACGGAAGTCCGGCGTTTCGATCGGCGCCGACGTTGCGTCGCAGGCGTCGTGGCCGCAGATTGCGTTGAGGACGATGGCGGCGTCGAGCACATCGCGCGTGAACGGGCCGATCTGGTCGAGCGAACTGGCGAACGCGACGAGGCCGTAGCGGCTGACGCGTCCATAGGTCGGCTTGATGCCGGTGACGCCACAAAACGCCGCCGGCTGGCGGATGCTGCCGCCGGTGTCGGATCCTAGCGAGAACTGCGCCTCGCTCGCCGCGACGGCCGCTGCCGAGCCGCCGGACGATCCGCCCGGCACGCGGTCGAGATCCCACGGGTTGTGCGTCGGGAAGTACGCCGAGTTCTCCGTCGACGAGCCCATCGCGAACTCATCCATGTTCGTCTTGCCGAGCGCCACGGCGCCGGCCTCGGCGAGGCGGCTGACGACGGTGGCGTCGTACGGCGGCACGAAGTGCTCAAGCATCTTCGACCCGCACGTCGTCGTGACGCCCTTCGTGCAGAGAACGTCCTTCAGCGCGACCGGTATGCCGAGCAGCGGCCCTGTTTCTCCGGATGCGATCCGAGCATCGGCTGCGTCCGCCTGTGCCAGGGCGCCCTCGGCGGTCACGGTGAGGAACGCCTTCACGCGGTCGTCGACAGCGGCGATGCGATCGAGCGCTGCCTGCGTCAGTTCGCGCGACGAGATCTCGCGCTTCTGCAGCCGCGCACCCGCTTCGGCGATGGTGAGGTCGGTGAGTTCTGCCATTGGTGTTATTCGAGCACGGCGCGGACGCGCAGGTAGCCGTCCGCGGTTCCGGGCGCCAGTTCCAGCACTTCGGCCTGCGTCATCGAAGGTCGTGAGGCGTCGTCCGCCATCACGTTGCGAAGCGGCAGCGTGTGCGCCGTCGGCTCCACGCCCTCCGTGTCGACGCCGTTCAGAACATCGAAGTGCCCGATGATGCCCGATAGCTGCGCGCGATACGTGTCGGCTTCCTCGTCGGTCAACGCCACGCGCGCAAGTTTGGCGATGTGCAGAACAGCTTCGCGGTCAAGTTCCATGTGAGGCTCAGCGTACGAGTCTGCGAACCCCCGCGCAAAGCGGAACGGCGTCGCGAATCGCGCGGGCAGCGATTCTGACAGCGGCCCCCAAACCTAGAACCATCATATCCATGTAAATCGTTCGCACTTGGCCGATATGACCCTCCCGCGCCCCTTGTGGCGCCCGGGCGGCATTAGGGGGATCTGATAAGATCTTGCCGGCGGAGAAGGGCTGTAGGAGATACATGGTCGAGGCACCCGAACGGGCGGAAGTCGCCCTCGGGAACCCCAGTTTCGTCTGGCGGTTCGGGCAGGATCGCCGGTTGAACCTCATCCGCGCGTACGCTCCGCTCGAGGGCGCACGTGTCCTCGACATCGGTTGCGGCCTGGGCGTCTACGTCCGCAAGTTCCGCGAGTTCACCGAGCGGGTCTGCGGCATCGACATTGACCCCAAGCGCCTCCGTCAGGGCGCGCTCACCACGCCCGGCCTGATGCTTGCCGTCGGCGAGCACCTGCCGTATCGCAGCGATACCTTCGACGTGATCGTGCTGAACGAGGTAATCGAGCACGTCAACGACGATGCAGCGACGCTTCGCGAGGCCGAACGGGTGCTGCGGCCCGGCGGACGCATCATCATCTACGCGCCGAACCGCCTGTACCCGTTCGAGACGCACGGCATCTACCTCGGAAAGCGCTTCGTCTTCGGCAACATCCCGTTTATCAACTGGCTGCCGACGCCGCTCCGCAACCGCCTGGTGCCGCACGCCCGCGCATACACCAAGGCCGGGATTCGGCGCACATATCGCGGCATAGACGCAGACGTCGTTGCTGAAACGTATGTATATCCGGGGTTCGACAACATCATCGCCCGTCGCAAGCGGCTGGGCGGCCTGTTGCGGTCAATCCTGTACCGCGCGGAGCGCACGCCCCTGAAGATGTTCGGGCTGTCGCACTTCGTGGTGCTGCGGAAGCGTGGCGAGGATGCCGCGTCCGCTGTGGGGAGGTAGGAGGACAGGTGGCAGGAAATACAGCACGCCGGCGCGTATCGCGAAGGCTCAGCGGGCACCGCAACGGACGCCGCGGGCCATCGCGGCCGATGCAGCTCCTGGTGGCGCTCCTCGGAGTCGGCGTCGTCACGATGGCGATCGGCGGCGCGAGCGGCTATGGCGTCTATCGCTCGTACGCCAACGACCTCGTCCCGCCGGACGAGATGATCTCGCGGCAGCCTTCGGGCGGCGCCCAGATCTACGACCGCAACGGCAAGCTGCTGTACGAGTTCGTCGACGACAAGTCCGGCCTCCGCTCGCCGGTGGCGCTCGAGGACATTTCGCCGTGGATGATCGCGGCGACCATCTCGACCGAGGACTTCAGCTACTGGGACAACCCTGGCGTCAACACGCGCGGACTCGTCCGCGCCGGCCTCGAAGCGGCGAAGTTGCGCGAGCCGGGCAGCGCGAATTCCTCCGGCGGCAGCTCGATCACGCAGCAGCTCGTCAAGAACGTCTACATCGATGCGGACGAGCGGTACAAGCGCTCCTACAAGCGCAAGCTTAAGGAGACCATTTACGCTTTCGAGCTGACGAATGACTACTCGAAGGATCAGATCCTCGAGTGGTACCTGAACCAGATCTCGTATGGCGGACTCTACAACGGTGTCGAGGCCGCGGCGCAGGGATACTTCGCGAAGTCCGCGAAGGATTTGACGCTGCCCGAGGCCGCGCTGCTCGCCGGAATTCCCGCGAGCCCTTCGCGCTACGACCCCGTGAACAACCCCGAGGAGGCGATCGAGCGCCGCAACGCCGTCTTGCGGCTGATGAAGACCCGCGAGCGCGTCGAGATCGATGCGGAGGACGGCAAGAAGCAGCCGGCATCGCGCTTCCAGGTGAACGACGACGGCACGACCGTCGACGCATCCGACACCGCGTTCTACCTGTCGACGCTGGCTCCGTTGCAGATCGCACCGCAGCGCTTCCCCGTTAAGGCGCCGCACTGGGTCTTCGACTACATCCAGCCGGAGCTCGAGAAGCGCTTCGGCGCCGAGGCGCTGCACAGCGGCGGACTCCGCGTCACGACGACGCTCGATCTCGATCTGCAGGGCAAGGCGCAGGTCGCGCTCGAACGCTGGATCTCCGAGTACGAAGAGGTGGCTCAGGGCCACAACGGCGCGCTCGTTGCGATGGATCCGAAGACATCGGAGATCCTCGTGATGGTCGGCTCGCGCGACTACTTCCGCGAGGACATCGAAGGACAGAACAACAACGCCACCTCGCTCAACTCGCCAGGATCGACGCTGAAGCCGTTCACGTACACGGCTGCGTTCGAGAAGCTGGGTTGGGGGCCTGAGACGCAGATTCTCGATACCCCCATCTCGTTCCCCGACGGCGATGAGCCCTACGTTCCACGGAACCCGAGCGGTAACTTCCAGGGCGCGATCAGCATCCGCAACGCGCTCGGTAACTCGCTGAACATCCCAGCAGCGAAGGCCGTGGCGTATGTCGGCGTGCCGCAGATCGAATCGATGTACCGGCGCTTCGGGATGACGAGCATCGATCCACAGGGTGGCTACGGCCCGGCGATCACTCTTGGCGGCGTCGATGTCAGCCTCGCTGATGTCACGTACGCCTACTCCGTCTTCGCGAACAACGGCGTCATGCGTGGCGTTCCGACGTCGAATGACTACGGCGACGGCGGCCGCACGCTCGACCCCGTCTCGATCCTGCAGGTGACGCGCGAGTTCGATGGCAAGGTGCTCTATCCCGACACCGAAGACCACCGCGTGAAGGTGCAAGAGCAGCGCATCATCGATGCCCAGTACGCCTACATGGTGAACAACATCCTCTCGGACCCGAGCGCCTTCTGCATCACGTACGGCTGCGGATCGCAGTCGATCGGCCGCACGTGGGGCGTCAAGACCGGAACGAGTGAGCCGTTCGAGAACTCCCGTGCGATCGGCGAAACGTGGACCTACGGCTACACGCCCGATCTCGTCGCCGGCGTCTGGGCCGGCAACTCCGACAACTCGCCGATGTACAACATCCTCTCGACTTCGATCTCGTATCGCGCGGTGCGCGACTTCATGACCGAGGCGCTGGTCGATGTCCCGGCGAGCTCGTTCGAGCGACCTCCCGGCATGAAAGAGGTCGAGATCTGCATCCCCTCGGGCCTCAAGGCGACGCCGCAGTGCGGACGCAAGGCGAAGACACTGCTCTCCGAGTCGAACCTCCCGAAGAAGGACGACGACTGGTGGCGGAAGGTCAAGATCGACATCCGCGACGGCCTCCTCGCGACGGAACTGACGCCGCCCCAATTCGTGCAGGAACGCTACGGCCTCGTCATCCCGGAGACGGTGCAGGGCTTCGCGCGATCGCAGGCGGTCGAGTGGTCGCGGTACCTGCAGGTCGGGACAGCGCCCAGCGAGAACAGCACTGGCCAGGCCCCCGTGAAGATCACGGCGCCGAAGTCCGGCGAGAGGCTGAAGAGAATCGTCGAGATCGCCGGCATGGCCGATTCGCCGGACTTCGTTGCGTATCGCGTCGAATACGGACTCGGCAGCCCGCCGGCGGCGTGGACGCTGCTGTTGCGCTCCGAGACGAAGCAACCCGGCGGCGGCCTCGCCCTCTGGAACACCGACGGCCTGCCCGATGGCAACTACACGCTGCGCGTCGTGCTCGAAGACAGCGTCCGCGGCGAACTCTCGACGTTCGTGACCGTGATCATCGGCAAGGGCGATACACGCGTGAGCTCGACGCCGCTGCCGAAGCCGACGCCGATCGTGGACTTCGGCAACGAGTAGCGCCGCGCGATGCGTGGCAACTGCGGCGAAAAATGATAGAGGGAGGCCGTGAGGCCTCCCTCGTTGGGTAACAGGCGCGGCTTCCCGGCAGAGGTCGCATGCACCTGTTCCCCCTCAACCGGTAACAGTACGTAGTTTACCGACTAACGGGTACGACTATCATACAGGTGCGAGGCATAAGCGCGACAGCGTGCCATGTGTCGCGTGCGCATCGTCGCGTTGTCGGCGCGGAGTTTTGGCTGTCCGGCGCGCGCCGACTATAATGCTGGGCGCGCCGCCGGAGGCGCGCTCTGGCCGAGGTGGTGGAATAGGCAGACACGCCGTCTTGAGGGGGCGGTGCTCGCAAGGGCGTAGGAGTTCAAATCTCCTCCTCGGCACCACACCGAACGATACTCCTGCGTCCGCCCCTCCGCCGGGCGGATGTCGCTGTCAGGACAACTGGGCGGACTCCCGGCGACGTAGCCAAGTGGTAAGGCAGGGGTCTGCAAAACCCCCATCACCGGTTCGAATCCGGTCGTCGCCTCCAACTC
>JANPBN010000663.1:0-2970 GCA_031430415.1 Dehalococcoidia bacterium | reverse complement strand
CAATCCAATGCTGGACGGTGACACGCCCGCAGCCCGCATCGAGCGCGGCGACGTCGACGCCGTTCTAGGCGTCGTCGAGGCGCTGTCTGAGGGTGTTGTCGTCTAGCGATGGCACTGGATGACCTGATCGAGCGCATCGCTTCAATCGACGCGGTTCCATGGAGCGGCACAGCGTACCGCCACACCGCACCCGAATTCGAGCCACTGTCAGGGCGTGGCGCCGCCATGGTGGGCGGGCGATGGAACCCGACCGGCGTGCCAACGATCTACCTCGCATTGCCGGAAGCCGCATGCGTGGCGGAATTCGTTCGGATGGCGCGAGGCCAAGCGCGCGGGCCAGAATCGTTTCTGCCCCGTGACTTGCACGAGGTATTCGGACTCGAGCTGCGGGTCATCGTTCTCACCGACGCACGCACGCGGCGCAAGGCAGCAATCCGGGTGTCGGACATAGCCGCGGCAGATCGCACTGCCTGTCAGCGCGTCGGGGAGGTGGCGCATCAACTCGGCGTGCAGGGCATCCTGTCACCGTCGGCAACGCGACAAGGCATCGTGATCGTCATCTTCGAGCGGAATCTCCGCCGCGGTCAGCTCGTGGTTACCGAGACACGGCCGCTCCAGTTGCGGTAAATCGAGTATTCCCATCTGTTCCCCCTCCCGCTCCCGACTTCCGACCTCCGACCTCCCATCCCACGCTATACTGCCCCCCGTATGACCACACCGCCGCCGCAGGGCGTCGCCATCCTCGGCTCCACGGGCTCGATCGGGCGGCAGACGCTGGACGTGCTCCGGACGCTCCCCGGCCGCTTCCGCGTCATCGCGCTGGCCGGCGGCGCAAACCACACCCTCCTCGAAGACCAATCACGCGAGTTCAGCCCGGCCCTCGTCTGGTGCCAGGACGACGCGCTCAAGGGCGCGCGCCACATGGACATCAAGGCCGCCGCCGGCCGCACCGCCCGCTGGGCGCCGATGGACGAGATGGCGGCGCACCCCGATGTCGATCTCGTCGTCGTCGCGACGGCAGGCAAGGCCGGCCTCGCGCCGACGCTCGCGGCGCTCCGCGCGGGCAAGGCGGTCGCGCTCGCGAACAAGGAAGTGCTCGTCATGGCCGGCGGCATCGTCACCGCGGCCGCCGCCGAGGGCCGCGGTGAACTGCGCCCCGTCGACAGCGAGCACAGCGCCATCTGGCAGTGCCTCTGGGGCGAGGACATCGCCTCGGTCGAGCGGCTGATCCTGACGGCATCCGGCGGCGCGTTCCGCGACCTCTCCGTGCGCGAACTCGCGGCCGTCACGCCCGCGCAGGCCCTCCGGCATCCGACGTGGGAGATGGGCCGCAAGATCACCATCGACTCCGCGACGCTCATGAACAAGGGCTTCGAGGCGATCGAGGCGCGCTGGCTCTTCAACGTCGGCATGGACCGCATCGAGATCGTCATGCACCGCGAGAGCATCGTCCACTCGCTCGTCGAGTTCGCCGACGGCAGCGTCAAGGCGCAGCTGGGCGAGCCGGACATGCGGCTCCCGATCCAGTGCGCCCTCTCGTACCCGGACCGCCTCCCCGGACCGGCGCCGCGCCTCAATCTTGCGCGGACGAAGACGCTGAACTTCGGACAGCCGGACCTCGCGCGCTACCCCTGCCTGCGCCTCGCGCTCGAGGCCGGCGCCAAGGGCGGCACCTGGCCCGCCGTGCTCGCCGCTGCCGACGAGGTCGCCGTCGATGACTTTATGTCAGGTAACATCGGCTTCACCGACATCGCGAAGGTGGTAGATGCCACACTGTCGGCACACGCCGGCGAGGCCGATCCTGATCTGGAAACCATACTGGTGGCCGATGCGTGGGCGCGTGAGCACGCCGCATCCCGCCCGAAGCGCCGCGTCGCGCCGAAGCCCGTCGCGGCACGACGATGAAGCCGAATCCGAACTAGCAGCGTAGACATCCGGGGACACCAGCCCCGACGCGAGGACCCGTGGACGTCATCCTGAACTACCTCCTGCCCTTCTTCGGCATCCTGCTGGGCCTCGTCGTCCTGCACGAGGCCGGTCACTACTTCACCGCCAAGCTCTTCGGCGTCCAGGTGCTCGAGGCCGGCATCGGGCTGCCGCCCCGCATCTGGGGCTTCCGCTGGCGCGACACGGACTACACGCTCAACGCACTGCCGCTCGGCGCGTTCGTCCGCATGCTCGGCGAAGAGGATCCCACCGATCCGAAGAGCCTCGCCGCCCAGCCGAAATGGAAGCGCACGATCATCATCGGCTCCGGCGCATTCATCAACCTGATCGCCGCCATCGTCCTCTTCGCCGTCTCTGCGATGGTGCCGCAGACGATCTCCAACGGCGGCGTCAAGGTCGGCGCAGTCATCGAAAATAGCCCTGCGCAAGAAGCGGGAATCCTGGCCGGCGACGAGATCGTGAAGGTCAACGGCCGCAACGTCTCGAACAGCGGCGAGGCGATCTACCTCGTCCACGTCGCGCAGGGCTCCGAAGTGGACTTCGTCGTCAAGCGCACCGACCCGCGCACCGGCAGCGAGCTAATCAACATCAGCAACGTCTACGCACGCTGGGATCCACCGACGTTCGTCGACGAGTGCGGCATCACGAACAGCCAGGGCATGACGGGCATCGCCCTCGGCCCGGCGCGCGTCTTCAGCATCGACCGCACGCCAGCCGAGACGGCGAAGCTCGAGCAAGACCTGAAGAAGGAATACGCCTCGAGGGAGGCGAAGATCGCGCCCGGCTCCCCGGCCAGCTGTTACAGCCCGGCTGACTACGGCTTCAAGTCGCTCACCGCTGCGCAATGCGGTGCCCTGCCCGAAGATGAGCGCGCCGCCGCCGAGTCGCTCAAGAATGATCTGTTCCCCCAAGCGGCCGGCGATTGCTATTACTTCAGCCCGCCCCAGGCCGTCGAGGCGCCGACCAAGACCGTCTCGAAGCCGCCATGGGAGGCGTTCCCCGCCGGCGCGCGCAAGGCATGGG
>JANPBN010000662.1:0-6036 GCA_031430415.1 Dehalococcoidia bacterium | reverse complement strand
GAGCGACTTCCCATCGACACCCAAGGCGGGGACGCGGGCGATCCTCGTTCGCGTGCGCGCCGAGCACATCGGCACGGACGTCGACGAGACGGTGGAGGTGTCAGAAAGCGACTTCAAGGTGACCGGCTCGGCGAACGTGCTTTACGACACCTTCGACCAGAGCTGCGGCTTCCTTGAGGACAACCTGAGCGGCGAGATGTTCCCCGGCGGCTCCATCGAGGGGTACGTCTGCGTGCAGGTGCCGGCCGGTGAGCGCGATCTGCTGCTGGTCGCCGACCCGGGCTTCGGGTTCGACGCTGATGAGCGGCGGTTCCTGGCGCTGGAGTAATCAGGGTGGGACTGAAGCGAACTGCTTGAGTTTCGCGTTGTAGTCGCAGTCGTACCGAAAGTTGCCCCTTGGGCGCTGCAACGCGACGGTGATCGCCTGCCAGTACGCGTCGGCGACGATCCGGTGGCCCTCATCGTTCGGATGGAAGTCGTCCTCTGCGACGAGTTCAGGCCGGTCCAACATGAGAGACCAGATATCGGCGACCGGTATGCCGCGCTTTTCGGCTTCGGCGCGGTTGATGGCGCTGAACTCTTCGGCACGCTTGTAGAGCTTGTCATCGGGCTCCCACGCCAGCCACGGAACTGTGCCGACGACGACGCGCGCGCCCGTGGACTGGAGGCAGTCAAGCATCAGCCCGTAGCCGACGCCGTAGGCGTAGTTCGTCAGGCTGAGATCGTCGATCACGCTGTGTGCGCCGAGTTCAACGACGATGAGCGAGTGTGGGCGGCGGCCGATGTCCTGCGACAGCCGAAGATCCGCGAACAGGCCGCCGAATGCGCTCAACACCTGATCATCGCCGGTGATACCGCGCTCCATGAGCCGTTGGCGGAGGATCGATGTGAAGGCGTGCTCGGGCGACGACGCGAGCTCGCCCTTCGTCAGGCTATCGCCGAAGAAGACGATGGTCGATCCGTGCGGAGTGCCCGGATTGAAGAGGCCACCCGCTCCGCCCAGAACTGCCATGGTGAGGATCGCGCGGGCGATGCTCGTGATTCTTCGCATGGCGAAAGTATAGTATGGCTACGTGATGAACCCTGGATTCCTGCGGAGCGTGACTCGTCACCCGCTGTTCTCCGGCTTCGCGCTTTTCTGCATGGCGCTTGGCGTTCGGGTCGCGGCCATCGATATGGTGCGGCCCGATCCGATCAAGGTGTTCATGTTCGATCCGACGCTGCACTATCTGCTGGCGTACAACATCGCGCATGGCCACGGGTTTACGGTGAGTGGCGCAGCGACGGCAGCCGTGACACCCGGCTATCCCGCGGTGCTCGGCGGCTCGTTCGCGGTCTTCGGGTCAACACTCAGTGTTGCACTGGCGACGAATGCCGTGCTCGGCGCGCTGACGGTAGTCCTTGTCTATTTGCTTGTCCGTCACACCACCTCGGTCGCAGCGGCGCTCGTCGCCGGTCTCGCGTTGGCGCTGCTTCCGGGGCATGCCCTCTTTGCGACGGTGCTCATGGCGGAGAACCTCGCGGCACCGATGGTCGTGGCGCTGTCGCTTCTGTTCGTCCTGACATACCGACGGGAGGAACCGCCGAGCCTCCGTCCGGCCGTGATGTGCGGCGCGCTGCTCGGCGCTGCGTTGCTGGTGCGGGGAGAGTTCATCGTTTGGCCGCTCGCGGCGGGACTCGCACTGTTGGGCGCGGGATACGGGCCGCGAGTTGCCGGCCGACACGTGATGGTGATGGCCGGCATCGCGATCGTGGCGACGGCGCCCTGGGTCATCAGAAACCAGATGGAACTTGGGGCGCCGACGCTCACCACGACATCGGCAGGGAATGCGCTGTATGTGAGCATTGGTCCGTATTTTCAGGAGTTCACGCCGGCAGACGTGACGTTCGTCGAACCGGGCCTCAGCCGGGAAGACGAAGAGGTGCAGTCGGCACGGGAGCAGACACGGCAAGCGCTACGGTACGCGGCACGGCATCCCGGCGAGGAACTTCGACGCGTCCCGATTAAGGTACGGCGACTCGTCAGCGAGGACGTCGGGGCCTTGCGATGGGCGGTGATCGACCCGGACGCTGTGAGCGCATCGGACGAGCACGCGCTGCGCCGCTGGTCCAACGTCTCGTACTGGGCGATAGCGCTCGTTGCTGTCGCCGGAACGCCGCTGTGGTTTCGGAGGCGTGACCCGGGCGACCTGATGCTCGCCGCTACGATGCTCGCGTGGCTGGCGCTTCATTCGACGATCTTTGCCGGCGAGCCGCACTACCACGTGGCGCTACTCCCGCTCCTGGCGGCAATGTTCGGCCGGAGCGCCGTCGAGTTCGTGGGGCTCGCGACGCGAGACTCAACCGCCTAGTGCTTCGCGCTGTCATGGCTCGCGGGTACAGGTACCGGCAAACTCAGTTTCCGGTTGCGGCCTGTTGCCGTGGCCTGCCCAGACGGGCGGACAGCCGGTCGATGCCGAGCGCCAGCATGAGCAACGCCGGCAGATACAGCACCCAGAACGCCGCCCAGACCGCGACAGGCGCATCGAGCGTGTGCAGCGTGCCGATCAGAAAGCGGAACGGGTCGCTGGCGATGAGCACCGGATACGACAGCGCACCCAGCCACGCAAGCCGCGACATGACCGGGTTCCGTGTGGCGGCAGCGGACGCGCCGACCACCCAGGGAAGGACGATCATGGTGAGACCCAGCACGATCATAGGCGTGGCGACGATGCCGATGGCGCCGCTGCGCCCCTGCGCGACGGAGCCAACGGTATGGATGATCAGCCCGGCGTACATGATGAGCACGGCGTTGAACCAGCCCGTCGTGTAGGAGCGAAGAGCGTCGCGATCGTGCACGTAGAGCCACGCGAGGGACATGCCGAGCGCGAAGGTGAACAGGTTGAATGGCAGGTAGCTGTTGTCGATCCACCAGTAGAACAGCAACCCGAATCCTTGCTCGGCGAGCACGACCGGCATCTTGGCGACGAGCGTAACGGCGAGCGCGGCGAGGAGGAACGGCCATGCGCCGAACCGTGCGAGCGCGCGATAGAGGAACGGGAACGCGAGGTAGAACTGTACGAAGAGCAGCACGAACCAGAGCGAGGGCGACGGCGCGAAGATCCATTCCCCGCGCCAGCCCCGCGGTAGCACGCCGATTCCAGCCGCGATGAGAGACCCGTCGATGTGGTAGGGCGTCTCGCCCACACGCGTTCCGTCGGTGAACTCGCGCGCGAATCCGGCGCCGGTGTCGATGTGGCGAACGAGCGCGAGGATGGCGATCGCGGTGAGGGTCAGCGCGAATCCAATCCAGTACGGGACGAGGAGGGTACGCAGCCGACGGAACCAGAATGGAACGATGGATGGGACGCCGCCGCTTCGGATCGCAGTGAACGTCATGGTGAATCCGCTGGCCATCATGAAGAGCGGAACGCCTTGATAGCCGAGGCGAAGGAACAGCGACCAGACCGCGACGACGAGCCCCGGCAGGTCGCCGAGGTTGTTCGTGATGTCCGCGTGGTAGTCATCGAGCGGATCGAATCCGCCGACGTCGGTGGAGAGGTGGAACGCGATCACCCAGGCGATCGCGACGCCGCGCAGCACGTCGATCGCGGGCACTCGCGCCGACGACGGTTCGGGCCGTGCAAGACGGGGATCTTCGCTCATGTCGCTCGATTCAAACGCTCTCGGGGCGTCGATCGTAGCAAACGTACGGCTTGACGGCGTCATTCGTGCGACAGGGGGCGAATCGTGCTTCAATGCCGGAGGTTCCAGCGATTACCCACGAGGAGTCGACTTCTATGACCGTCGGATTGAAGCGCGTTGACCACGTCAGCATGGCCGTCTGGAAGATCGACGATCAGCTGAAGTTCTTTACGGAGGTCTTCGGCTGGACCGAGGCGGGCCGTTTTCGCAACGAAGAGGCGGGCTTCGCCGGGGTCGTGCTGGATGTGCCGGGCGCCGACGGCCAGCGGCAGATGCAATGGGAGATTCTGGAGCCGATCGGCGAGGACAGCTTCATCGCGAAGTTCCTGCGCGAACGCGGACCCGGGTTGCATCACGTGACGCTGGAGGTCGCCGACGCCGATGACGCAGCGACGAAGCTGCGGGGGCACGGCGTCGAGCCGTTCGGCGGGCCGCGCGTGAGCTACGACTGGAAAGAGATGTTCGTCCACCCGAAGGCATCGGGCGGGGTGCTGTTCCAGCTGTACGAGCAGCTCGATACACCGGCGACCTAGCGATCGCGGCGACGCACCCAGTGGCTGAAAGTCACGTGGGCACAGCAAGCTGTGCCGCTACGGCGATGGGCAGCGACACGGCTTGCTGTGCCAGCTGCCACGTCGTCTCGGGCATCCATCGCCGGCGACCAGTGTGACAGTGAGCGTGCGCATTCGGCGCCGCGGGCAGCGGCGCTGCGTCGTTCGTCGCCCCACCACCTGCTACGTCTCACCAAGAATCCCCCGTGCGATGATCGTCCTCCCCGCGCGCAGCGCGCACCGGGTTCTCGATGATGTACGCGCGTACGGCGTTGAGTTCGCGCTCGATGCGGACGACGCGTTCGTAGAAGTTACGCTGCCACAAGGGGCCATCGCCATGAAGCGCTTGCATACGCGCCGCCCGCGTTGAGGCTGCCTTGAAGCCCCGGACGATCGCGGACAGGGAGCCGGGAACCATGTCGCCGAATCGCCGTTCCTGCGACCCGGGGGATGCCGTTTCGTTGGCTGTGATCCAGAGCAGGATGTGTACGTGGTCGGGCATGACAATGAACTCGTCGAGTCGCACGTTCGCACGATGGCGTGGGACAGCCGTCAGTTCTTGCTGGGCCACGCGTCCAGTCGCTGAGAGCGCAACGGCATCATCGACGATCAGGCCTAGGGTGCATTGTCGCCGATGCGTAACAATCGTTACGAAGTACGCGGTTGGTGCGGTGTAATCGAACGAGACGAGGCGGCGCGTGCGTGGTCGCTCAGACGGAGACCCCATTCCCGCTATTGTACCGCCACGGGGGCACAGCAAGCTGTGCCGCTACGGCGATGGGCAGCGGGCGCGGGCAGCCCGCCGCGCAACTATCCCTTCACGATGATGTTCAGCAGCCGGTTCGGCACGTAGATCACACGCACGATCTCCTTGCCATCGACGTACTGCGCCACGGCGGCGCTCGCCATGGCGCGTGCGCGTGCGTCGTCCTCCGGGGCATCGAGCGGCAGGAGCAGTCGATCGCGGACCTTGCCGTTGACCTGCACGGCGATCTCCACTTCATCGGACGCGGCAAGTGCGGCGTCGTGGGTTGGCCACGACTGGTCGTGCACGCTGTAGGCCCCGCCGATGCGCTCCCAGAGCTCCTCGGCGATGTGCGGGACGCCGGGCGCGGAGAGCAGAACGAGCGCGCGTATCGCCTCGCTCCAGGCTGCCGCATCGGCCGCTTCGCCGGACTCGCGGATGCGGGTGAGGTGGTTCGTGTACTCCATGAGAGCGGAGAGCATGGTGTTGAAACGGAAGTTGGCGATGTCCTCGGTCACGCGGGCGATCGTCTTGTGCGTCCAGCGGCGCAGTTCGCGCGTCGAGGCGTCGTCCGGGCGATCGGCGGTCTCGATGCCGCCGACGACGACGTTCCAGACGCGGCTGAGCCAGCGCGCGACGCCGCTGATGCCGCTGGGGTCGTAGGGGCCACCGGCCTCCCATGGGCCGAGGAACATCAGGTACGCCCGGAACGTATCGACGCCCCAGCGTTCGACCTGCGAATCGGGAGCGACGACGTTGCCGCGCGACTTGCTCATGCGCTGGCCGTCCGGGCCGAGAATCTGGCCCTGGTTGAACAGGCGCAACATCGGCTCGCCGAAATCGACGATGCCCATGTCCCGCGCGGCCTTGGTGAAGAACCGCGTGTACAGCAGGTGCATGACGGCGTGCTCTGATCCGCCCGTGTACTGGTCGACGGGCAGCCACTTATGCATCGCCTCGCGGCTGAAGGGGCGCTCGTCGTTGTGGGGGTCGATGTAGCGCATCTGGTACCACGATGAGCACATGAACGTATCGAGCGTGTCGGTCTCGCGACGC
>JANPBN010000661.1:0-3416 GCA_031430415.1 Dehalococcoidia bacterium | reverse complement strand
GGCGATGTGCGCGCCTACCCCACTGCTGCCTGCAAGCCTACAATGAGCGCATGGCCACGAAAGCCGCCAAGGAACGGAAGCTGACGCCGGAAGAGAAATGGGCGACGTATGAACGCGCCCTGATCATCACCGCGCATCCTGACGACGCTGAGTTCATGGCGGGCGGCACGATCGCGAAGCTCTGCGACATGGGGCTCGAAGTGACGCTGGCGATCGCCACGAGCGGCGACAAGGGCACGCGCGACGAGTCGCTGCGGCGCCAGGAGCTGGCGGCGATTCGCGAAGCGGAGCAGCGCGCCGCCGCCGACGTGCTCGGGCTGCACCAATGCATCTTTCTCGGCTATCCCGACGGCTTTCTCGAGGAAGGGCCGGAACTGCGCAAACACGTCGTCCGGCTGATCCGCACGCTGAAGCCCGATCTCGTCATCACCTGGGATGGATTCCGCGCGGCGTTCAACCACACTGACCATCGCGTCGTGGGGCGCGTCGTGCGCGATGCGCTCTTTCCGGCGGCGCACGATCCGCACTACTACGGAGAGTTGACGCGCGCTGGCATCGGCCCGTGGCGCACCGCCGAGGCGCTGCTCGCCGCGTCGGACAGCGCTGACTGTCACGTCGATATCTCGCGCTTCCTCGATCGCAAGGCGGACGCCATCTTCTGCCACACGAGCCAGATCAGCGCGACATCGCGCGACGACGTGCTGGCGAACATGCGTAAGTGGGGCAAGGGCGACAAAGCGCGCCGCAAAGAGACGGGATACGTCTACGCGGAGTCCTTCAAACGTATTGAATTCAGGCGGCCCGAAGGCGCGCCCGGTACGCCGCCGCCGCCGGCTTCGGTGCCCAAGCCGAAGCTCGCGGCGCGCGCGCGTACGGCCGTCGCGGCGAAGCGCTAGGCCGACAGGAGAGGCATGGAGCAGTTCGCGTACAACCTGTTCCTCGGCGCGTGGGCGCTATCGCTGGGTGCGTCGATTGCGTATCTGGCGATCCCGCTCTGGCCGCGCATGTCGTACCGCGCGGCCGAAACGAGCGCCGGCACGACGATGACGATCGCCGCGACGAGCGAGCCGCCGCAATTGCTGGGGCCACTTGCGACGGCGCTGAGCTGGCTCACGCTCGGCACACTGTCGCTGTCGCTGCTGCTCCGCGGGATCGCCGTGGAGCACCCGCCGTACGCGAACATGTACGAGTACACGATCGCGCTTGGCTGGGGCTCTACCGTGACGTACGTGATCTTCGAACGATGGTACGGGCAGCGGGCGCTCGGCGCCGTGCTGTTTCCGGGCATCGCGCTGCTGTTTACGATTTCGCTCATCTATTTTCCGGCGGAAGTGTCGCCGCTGATCCCGGCGCTTCAAGCGAACCGCATCCTCGGCATCCATGTCGGGATGATGATGGCCTCGTACAGCGCCCTGTCGGTTTCGTTCGGCGCGGCGGTTCTGTACCTGCTGCAAGACGGAAAGCGCCGCTTCGCGCGGCTGCCCTCTGGCCCGCTGCTCGAGGAGATCGCGCACAAGTCGGTGCTCATCGGCTTTCCGATGCTGGCGCTGGGTGTCGCTCTTGGCGCATGGTGGGCGAACTCCGCCTGGGGCCGCTACTGGGGCTGGGACCCGAAGGAAACGGCGGCGCTCGTGACCTGGCTGATCTACGCCGGCTACCTGCACGCGCGGGGACTTCGCGGCTGGCGCGGCAAACGCGCGATGTGGGTGCTGATCCTCGGGTACGCTGGCGTCATGTTCACGTACTTCGCGGTAAATCTCTGGGTGACGGGCCTGCACAGCTACGCGGGTGTCTGATCGACTTCGCTGGTGTGCGCTCGTGCTGGCCGCCGCGGCGTGGATTGCCGCATGCAGCGACGACAACGTCGCGATGCCACTTACTGCGGTTCCGTCCGCAACCGCAGTGGCCGACGTGGCATCGCCATTACCGACCGCCGAACCCGTCACGACGCTCCTGTTCACGGGCGACCTGATCCCCGCACGCTGCACCGCAACGCGGATCGCCGCGACGGGCGACTGGACGGCGTCGTTTCAGCCGCTGCATGACACGCTGAGCGCCGCCGACATCACGATCGCGACGCTCGATGCGACGCTGTCGCCGGCGAGCAAGCCGATCGGCTGCACACCGACGTTCAATCTCGCTGCTCCGCCGGAGGCGATCGATGGCATCGCATATGCGGGGTACGACGTGATCTCGCACGCCGCGAATCACATCAAGGACTGCGGCGCGATCGCGTGCGGCGACGCGGCGATGAACGACACGATCGCCGGATTGCGCGCGCGCGGCATTCGCACGGTCGGCAGCGGCGTAGATCTTCGCGAGGCGAGAGCGCCGGCGATCCTCGAGCGCAACGGCGTGTATTTCGCGTTTCTCGCGTACGACGACATTGCCGCGTACTACCACGCGAGCGAGGACAGCGCCGGGTCGGCGCCGATGGACGCCGCGACGATCGCCGAAGACATCGCCAACGCGCGGCGATTCGCGAACGTCGTCATCGTGATGCCGCACTGGGGCGTCGAGTACACCGCAGCACCGAGCGAGCGCCAGCGCGAGTTTGCGCGGGCCGCGGCGGCGGGTGGCGCGGACCTGGTGGTCGGCAACCATCCGCACTGGGTACAGGCGCACGAACAGATCGGCGAGACATTCATCGCATACGCGCTCGGCAACTTCGTCTTCGATCAGGATTGGTCGCTGGAGACGCAGCAGGGCGCGACGCTCACGGTGACGTTCCGGGGCGCCCGCGTCACATCGACGAACTACACGGCGATCCACATCTACGACCAGTTCCAGCCGCGCCTCGCCCCGCCCGAAGAGGCCGCGCTGATCCTCGAGCGCATCGAGGCGGCAAGCGCGGCTCTGGCGGGCGAGTAGCTTCGGGCGCTACTTCGAGGCGATGCCGTGTCGCCGCCATATCAGCATCGGTGGCCGAAGGCCGAACATACAGATACGAAGAGCAACGCCGAACTTGTCGCGCGTAACACAGGCGTAAGCCAGCGGTGCTACTATCGGGGAATGCAGATGCTGGAAGATCGTGTCAACGAGCTGAAGGCGATCATCGCCGGGAACGACGGCCGCAACGCCGCCGACGCCCGGTTCGCGCGTGCTGTCGACGAGCTGGTGAGCGCCGTATTCGACGACATCGGCCGCATTCTCGACATACCGCCGCGTGCGCTCTTCGACCTCTTTCTCATCAAGGTCCTCTACGTCGGGCGGCGGACGACCCACGCCGATGTCATCGACTACCTCGGCGAACTGCTCGGCGAATGCGTGTACACGAGCGCGGCATTTCCGCACGGGGCCGACGGCAAGCCGCGCACCATCTACTACAGCGACCTGCTCGACGAGGAGAAGCGCTCCGAGATCTGGGCGTCGCGGTTCGAGGCGTACCGCGCCTACGCCGACCATGCGTTGTTCTT
>JANPBN010000660.1:0-1854 GCA_031430415.1 Dehalococcoidia bacterium | reverse complement strand
CAATGGTTCGTCAACATGAAGCCGCTCGCCGCGCCCGGCGTCGATGCCGTCCAGCAGGGCAGTGTGACGTTCGTCCCCGATCGCTTCGAGCGCATCTACCTCAACTGGATGGAGAACATCCGCGACTGGTGCATCTCTCGCCAGCTGTGGTGGGGCCACCGCATCCCCGTCTGGTACAGCGCGGACGACGACGGCGACCGGATCATCGTCACCCTCACCGACCCCGCCCACTCCGATGCGGCGCCGCGTGTTGGCACCTACAACGAACTCCGACAACAGGGCGTCACCTACGATGAGATCCTGCGCAACGGCGCCTGGTCCGGCGTCGATGCCACACCCATCGTCTCGATCGAGACGCCGGATCGCTCGCCGACCGGTGGCGGCAACCTGCTGCAGGAGAACGACGTCCTCGACACGTGGTTCTCGTCGGGCCTCTGGCCGTTCTCGACGCTTGGCTGGCCGACCGAGTCGAAGGAACTGTCGTACTGGTACCCAACGTCCGTCATGGAGACGGGCTACGACATCATCTTCCTCTGGGTGTCGCGGATGATCATGCTCGGCCTCTACAACCTCGGCGATGTGCCGTTCTCGCACGTCTACCTGCACGGCACCGTCCGCAACGAGCACGGCCAGCGCATGAGCAAGTCGCTCGGCACCGGCGTCGATCCCGTCGAGGCGATCGAGAAGTACGGCGCCGATGCGCTCCGCTACACGCTGATCACGTCGAGCGGCCCCGGCAATGACATGAAGCTTGCCGAGCAGCGCGTCGAGCAGGGCCGCAACTTCGCGAACAAGCTCTGGAACGCCGCCCGCTTCGTTATCTCGATGATCGGCGAGACGACCGTGCCGCTCCCGCAGATGCCACTCGCCGCCGATGCCCCGCTCGAGGATCGCTGGATCGTCTCGCGCTACGAGCAGTTGTGCCGCAGCGTCGATGACCAGATGAAGAAGTTCGAGTTCGGCGAGGCCGGGCGCCAGGTGTACGAGTTCGTTTGGGCATCGTTCGCCGACTGGTATATCGAGATCGCGAAGGTCCGCGTCCGGGGCGAAGAACCAGGCGCATCGCCGCTGCCCGTCCTCGCCTACGTGCTCGATGGCTGTCTGCGGCTGCTGCACCCGTTCATGCCATTCGTCACGGAGGAGATCTGGCAGTCGCTCTCCGCCAAGATCGATGGCGTCGACGAAGAGGCGTTGATCGTCGCGCGCTTCCCTCGCGGCGAGAGCGGCTATCGCGACGAGGCCGCCGAGCGGGAGATGGAGACGCTGATCGATGTCGTCCGCGCCATCCGCAACATCCGCGCCGAAAAGAAGGTCGAGCCGGCACGCGTCATCGAGGCTTACGTCGCATCCGAGAGCGCCCGCGCGATCCTTGAGGCGGGCGCCCCGTACATCGAGACGCTGGCCCGCGTGAAGCCGCTGCACATCGTCGGTGACGTCGCCGATGCGCCGCGCGATCAGGTCGCTACGGCCGTGCTCGAAGGCGTCACCGCCATCGTCCCGCTCACCGGGCTGTTCGATGTCGAAGCCGAGCGCGCGCGCCTCCAGAAGCAGATCGCCGAAGCCGAAGCCGAAGCCGGCCGCATCGACGTGAAGCTGTCGAACGAGCAGTTCCGCGCCAAGGCCCCCGCCAAGATCATCGCCGCCGAAGAAGAGCGCCGCGCCACCATCCACACCCGCCTCGAAGGCCTCCGCGCCACCATGGCGGAGCTGGGGTAGTACGCGTCCGTAGCGGCGAGCCCCCGCTCGCCCAACCCCTGTCTGCCTGGAGCGGCGAGGCTTGCCTCGCCCCGTGTGTGTCGCCGACGGAGCTGGCACAGGACACATGTGGGCGTTTTCGCGCTGAGGTTAAGGCCA
>JANPBN010000659.1:0-2746 GCA_031430415.1 Dehalococcoidia bacterium | reverse complement strand
CGTCGATCTCGGCGATGCGGCGTTCACCGACGTCGCCGAGCGCGTCGAGCCGGGATGGACCGAGAAGCGCGTCGCCTGGGAGATCGAGAAGTACATCCGCGAACACGGCGGCGACGCGTTGTCGTTCGACACGATCGTCGCCGGTGGCCCCTGGGGCGCGATGCCGCACGCCTACCCGCGCGACCGCAAGCTTGAGGCGGGAGAGGGCGTCGTCATCGACATGGGCTGCGAGATCGACGGATACATGTCTGACCTGACGCGCACGATCTTCCTGGGCAAGCCCGACGACCACTTCAAGAAGATCTACGACATCGTCCTCACCGCTCAACTCACCGCTGAAGAGCTGGTGAAGCCGGGCATGACCGGCGACGAGTGTCATATGATCGCCCACAACGTCATCGAAGCAGCAGGTTACGGCGACACGTTCGGCCATGGCCTTGGCCACGGCATCGGCTTGCAGGTGCATGAGGCGCCCCGTGTCTCACGTTCGGCGGTCGATGTCCTGCAGGACGACATGGTCTTCACGATCGAGCCCGGCATCTACATCACCGGCTGGGGCGGCGTCCGCATCGAGGACATGGTCGTGCTCGAGAATGGCAAGGCACGCGTGATGAGCCGAGCCCCCAAGCTGCGGTTCGTCGGTTAGGGCGCGGTGGAGCGTCACGCGCCGATCCGGTACCGTTCGGCGACCATTTCAGAATCACGGAGGACGTCCCGTTCATGATCTCAACGAGCGACATGAAGAAGGGCGCAACCATCGAACTCGATGGGCGCGTCTACCAGGTGATGGACTTCTCGCACATCAAGATGGGCCGCGGCTCGGCCCAGATGCGCCTGAAGCTGCGCGACGTGCGCAGGGGCGACACGATCGAGCGCAGCTTCCAGGCGGGCGAGAAGTGGCCGCGCGTCCGCGTCGAGCGCGTCCCCATGCAGTTCAGCTACGCCGAAGACGCCATCATGTACTTCATGAACACCGAGACCTACGACCAGGTGCCTCTGACCGCGGCTCAGGTCGGCGATGCCAAGAACTTCCTGCCCGAGAACGGCACCTGCGACGTGCTCTTCCTCGGCGATGAGCCGATCGGCATCGAACTGCCGTCATCGGTCGTACTCGTCGTCACGGAGTGCGAGCCCGGCGTCAAGGGCGACACGGCCACCGGCGCCAGCAAGCCCGCAACGATGGAGACCGGCCTCGTCGTGCAGGTGCCGCTGTTCGTAAACGAGAACGACCGTATCAAGGTCAACACCGGCTCTGGCGAGTACCAGGAGCGCGCCTAAAGCTCCGACCGATCAGCATCGGGGAGCGAAGAAGCCGACGACCCCCGCCATTCCGATTGTCGCGACGAACGGAGCTATCACCATTACCGCCGCGGCAAGGCGATCTCTCACCTGGTTTCCGCCAACAGCAACAACAGCCGAGCCACGGGCGACTTGACCAGTCTTTGCCTCAAGCGCGCGCAAGAAGGCCGGACGATCCGGAACGTCGAGTGTCATCACGAGATGAACCGGCACCCGACCGACGAGTGGCGCGCCATGGTAGCCGATGCGCACCATCGTGCGCTTTTTCGGCTCGACAGATACCATCGCACCATACGGAATAACTGTTTCGATACGGCTCGCACCGGTGATTCGATTCGCCGGAGTACTGTCACACCGTCTCAGACCGACTAGAGTGAACTCAACATACTGGCGCTGCGAAGCGGCACGCATCGCGAGAGGTCCCATAACAGCGCAGATGGTGAACGTGATGATGGCGCCAATCGGGTCAACCGTGGCGAATCCACCAGCGAACACAGCCGCCAGAACGAGCCCGAACAGGATTCGCCCGCGGTCGGAGTGCGGCCAAGAGCGCAGTGTCACCTTCTTCACGGCTTCGGCGCCGCTGATCCGGTGCGAATGACTTCTGCCACGCCGCTTTCTCCCCATCGGGCGATACTATCAGGCCCGGATTGCGCCCGGTAGCGCATATGTTCGACAATGCGGCATGCCGCAGGTCTATGCCGTCCGCGAACTCACGACCTATCTGCGCGAACTGTTCGACAGCGACCCGCATCTCGGCGACATCTGGGTGGCGGGGGAGGTATCGAACGTCACCCGGGCATCCTCCGGCCACGTCTACTTCACGCTGAAGGATGGCGATGCTCAGGTCGCGTGCGTCTTCTTCGCACGACGCTTCGCTCCGCAGTCAACGACCGCCCGCCTCGTGCAACACGGCCACGCGATCCTCGCCCACGGCCGCATGGCGCTGTACGAACAGCGCGGCTCACTGCAACTCCTCGTCGACATGGTGCAGCCCGAAGGGAAGGGCGCCCTCCAGGCCGAGTACGAGCGCCTGTTCGCAATGCTCAAGGAGCAAGGCCTCTTCGACGAGGATCGGAAGCGGCCGCTGCCGCGATTCCCTCGCAGAATCGGCGTGGTTACTTCTCCCTCCGGCGCTGTCTTTCAGGACATCCTCCACGTACTCGAACGCCGTTGGCCACTCGCCGAAGTCGTCCTCGCACCGACGCCCGTCCAGGGCCTCGACGCGGTCCCTGGCATCGTAGGCGGGCTACAGCAGCTCAATGCGCGCGGCGACATCGATGTCCTCCTCGCCGGCCGCGGCGGCGGCCCGATCGAGGAACTCTGGCAGTCCGAGCGTCTCGAAGGATCAGTCGCGCAGCCGCCAGCCCGTCTTGAAGATGTACGCGATCACCGCGACGCACAGCACTTCGAACCCGACCGTGCACGCCAGCGACACCGCGATCGG
>JANPBN010000658.1:0-2616 GCA_031430415.1 Dehalococcoidia bacterium | reverse complement strand
TGCATTTCGCGCGTGTTTACACCTGTCTGTGGCGTCATACGCTCGATTCGTCGGTGCCCAGCTCGTGCTGAACCTAGCGAAACACTACGGCGCAGAGAGGGCGGTTCCGAGCGCCCGACACCGCATTCTGATGCGACGACGACACGCTTGCGCGTGACGGGTCGGCCCGTGGGTTCCGAGTCCCTACGCGACCGGCGGCGTGGGCATCGAGCCGCGCACCTGCTCGTACGCCCGCGCCGCACGTAGCGCCGTGCGCTCGTCCCGGCGGCGGGCGACGAAGCTGATGCTCGCGGGCAGGCCTTCGGGCGTGAGTCCGGTGGGCACGGCGACGACCGGCTGACCCGTCAGATCGAAGAGCGTCGTGAACGCGGACATGCGTCCCGACGGATCAGCGGCGCGCGCCGACTCGATCGACGGTGCTGCGATCGGCATGGTCGGGGCGGCGAGCACATCGACGCCATCTAGCAGCGCCGCATCCGCGCCGCCTGCGCGTGCCTCCGTAAGGACGCGCATGGCCGCCGCGAGCTGGGGCCCCGTGATCTTCAGGCCGAGGTCAAGCAAGGATGCCACCTGAGGGCTATATTCCTCGCGCCGGGACGGATAGTACGGCGCGTGGTAGGCGGCGGCGTCGGCGAACATGATCGGTCCGATCGCCCGCGGATACTGCGCGATCTGCACCATGTCCACCTCCCGCACACTCGCGCCGCCGGCTTCCAGCGCCGCGATGGCGGCGCGCACTGACGTCTCGATCGCGGGCTCCAGCCTGTCCCAGAAGAACTGCTTCGGTACGCCGATGCGGAGCCCTTTCGCGCCAGCCTCGATACCGTCGAGGAAGTCCGGGACGGCGGCGTGGCCTGTGGCCGGGTCGCGCGCGTCACGGCCCGCGATTGCCTGCAGGACGATCGCGGCGTCGCGGACGGTGCGCGTCAGGGGGCCGGCGTGGTCGAGCGTCCACGAAAGAGGGATGGCGCCGAAGAGGCTGACGCGTCCGTACGTCGGCATCAGGCCGACGCATCCGCAAGCCGCGGCGGGCATGCGGATGCTGCCGCCGGTGTCGCTGCCCATCGTCGCGTAGGCCAGGCCAGCGGCCGTTGCCGCGCCGGAGCCGCCGGATGAACCACCCGGCACGTGATCGGTGTTCCAGGGGTTTCGGATAGGCCCAAAATGGACGTTGTCGGAGGTCGTGCCGTATGCCCACTCGTGCATGCCCAGCTTGCCGAGGCTTATCGCGCCGGCTGAAGCGAGCTTCTCCACGACCGCCGCGTCGTGGTCGGGGATCCAGTCGTTCAGGATCTTGCTGCCCGCCGTCGTGCGTACGCCCTTCGTGGCGAAGAGGTCCTTGATCGCGATCGGCACTCCGTGCAGCGGGCCGCGATAGTTGCCGGCTGCGATCTCGGTCTCAGCCTGCCGCGCGGAGGCCATCGCTGCATCGTCGGTGACCGTGATGTAGCTGTTGAGCTGCGGGTCGATCGCGGCGATGCGACGGAGCATCGCTTCGGTCAACTCAACCGGACTGATTCGCCTCGCCGCGATCTCTGCCCCGACGGCCTCGAGTGACATCATGCCGAGAGTCTTGTCATCCACAGTCGTGCTCCGTTCGGTCAAGGTGTGTCACGGATGACGGTACCGCATGGCACGGCGGCGGTCGATGTCGCTACGTTGCAGTGCGCGCGGCGACGACGGCGTCAACGAGCAGCGGCAGGATTTCTCCGGCTCGGCCATGGAGCGCGACCGTTGCGTGCCGCGTGTACGGCGTCGGATCCATGTTTACCTCGATGAGCGCGCCGCCGTTCTGGAGCACCATCTCGGGGATCGCCGCCGCCGGATACACGACGGCGGATGTGCCGACGACGAGAATGCAGTCGGCGCGCCCGGCCTGCTCGTCGGATTCGCGCAGGGCGTCGCGGGGGATCGGCTCGCCGAACATGACGACGTCGGTCTTCACCATGCCGCCACATCGCGCGCAGGCCGGCGGAATAGACGACATGTCGATATCAGCGAACGGCCGGCGATCGCCGCAGTCGATGCAGCGCACCTTCGTGCGGTTGCCGTGGATCTCGGTGAGCAGCACGCTGCCCGCGATTGCGTGCAGGTTATCGATGTTCTGCGTCACCGTGTGCTTGAGTACGCCGTCGCGTTCCAGCCGCGCCATCGCGAGGTGCGCTTCGTTCGGGACGGCTTCGGCGAGTTTACGGGAGAACTCGTCGTCGCTGTTGCGGCGGTCGAGCATCTGACGCCAACCCTCGGCGGGGTCAGCCATGAAGCGCTGATAGCCGTCCATGGGCGGCTCGCCATTCTTCGTCCATAGCCCGCCCTCGCCGCGGAACGGCGGGATGCCGCTCTCGACCGAGATGCCAGCCCCGGTGAGCGCGATCGCATAGCGCGCGGATGCGAGGATGTTGGCTGCGGTTCTGATGTCAGAGGTCTGGGCGTGTCCGTGCATGGGCTGTGTACTCGTAGCCGCGGAGCTTCAGTTCCGCCCATCCGACAGCAGTGTGCCGCCGCTATGTGGCCAGTCGGCCGCGCGCTCGGCGAGTCCCGCGCGAACCGGATTGTCGATAATGTATCGGGCCGTAGCCGCCAGGTCTTCCTCTCCACGAACGGCGTGGTCGAAGA
>JANPBN010000657.1:0-2275 GCA_031430415.1 Dehalococcoidia bacterium | reverse complement strand
CCGCAGTGACCGTGGCTCGTGTACTCGCAGAGACAGACATCGGTGATGACGAGCAGGTCGGGAGCGGTGGCCTTGAACGCGCGCACCGCCTCCTGGACGATGCCGTCGGCGGCGAACGCCTCGGAGCCGCGCTCGTCCTTCGCTGCGGGGAGCCCGAAGAGCAGCACCGCGGGGATGCCGAGTGTGCGCAGGTCGTCGGCCTCACGCGGGATCTGGTCGAGCGAGATGCGGTACTGCCCCGGCATCGACGCGATCTCCTCGCGGATGTTCTCGCCGTGCGTGACGAAGAGGGGATAGACGAAGTCGGACACCGACAGCCTCGTCTCGGCGACGAGGCGGCGTAGCCATTCGGACTGACGCAACCGGCGGTGCCGTGCGAACTCTCCGCGATCGATCATGTCGAGCATGTGTTTACCCTCTCTTCGTCTTTAGTTTCGCGTTCTTGCGCCAGGTGGGGATCTCACCCCCCGGCCCCCTCTCCGATTTCGGAGAGGGGGAGGTTTGCGTTCCACCAGAGGGAACGTCACCCGCCCTCCTGTTCCGTCACGGAGAGGACGAGGTCGAGGCTGCGTATCGTTCGATCGATTGTAGGACGGCGTCCATCCGGGACAACACGTCGTCGTTCGAGAATCTGGCGACGACAAGATCGGGTGCCACCAGGCGGGCGTCACGCTCTTCGTCGCGTTCCGTCTGGCTTTCGTGAATCTGGCCATCGACCTCGGCGACAAGTTTGTGTTCGGCGCAGTAGAAGTCGACGATGAACCGGTCGATGACGTGCTGACGCCGGAACCGCAGGCCAGCAAGCTGGCGGTTTCTGATGCGCGCCCAGAGTGCGGCCTCGGCAGGCGTGAGCGCTCGTCGCATGTCCTGCGCCGGTTTCGCGAGCCTGGACCATGATTCGCCGGACGCCATCCAACCGCGCCGCGTCATACGTTGTTACTCCGGATCCGCTAACGCGGTGGCTCCCCTCTCCGTCAACGGAGAGGGGCTGGCCGCGGCCCCGAGGGCCGGGCCCTCGCGGGGGGTGAGGTTCGTAATCGCCGACATCAGCCCGGCGATGGTGTGCGTCTCGGCGACGATGTCCGGCGTCAGGCCGGCAGCGGTGACAGCGGCAGCGGTCACGGGGCCGATGGCGGCGATTCGCACGCGGCGGAGTGGCTCCGTGTCGCCGCCGAGCATCTCGATGAGATTCCGCACGGAGGATGCACTCGCGAAGGTCGCGATGTCGATCTCGCCTGCGCGAAGGCGGCGGATTCCTTCGGCATCCGGTGAGGACGGCACGAGAGCGCGATAGAGCGTGAGTTCGTCGACGAGCGCGCCCCGGGCTGTGAGAGCGTCGACGATGACTTCGCGGGCATCGTGGGCGCGCGGGAGCAGCACGCGCTGACCGCGCCGGACCTTCGGCGACAGCGCTTCGGCGAGGCCTTCGGCGACGAAGCGCGACGGGATGACATCGGCATCGAGCCCGTGTGCGGCCAGCGCGTCGGCGGTGCCGGGACCGATGGCGGCGAGTTGGGCGCGCCCGAAGGCCCGCGCATCGAGGCCCGCGTCGCGGAGATGCGCGAAGAGGATCGGCACGACGTTTGCGCTGGTAAACACGACCCAGCCGTAACCGCTCGTGCGAAGCGTCTCGATCGCGGTGGCCACCTCTCGCTCATCGCATTCGGCGACGATCTGGATGGACTCCAGCTCCACGGGTTCGGCGCCAGCGGCGGTGAGCGCGCGCGACAGATCGCTGGCTTGCTGCCGGGTGCGAGTGACGAGCACGCGCTGCCCGAACAGCGGCCGTCGATCGAACCAGGCGAGGCGCTCCCGCAGCGCTGCGACTTCACCAACGACGGTCACCGCGGGCGAGCCGATACCGGCATCGATGACGGCCGCCGCGATCGTGGCCAGCGTGGCGACGACGGTGCGCTGGCGCGGATGGGTGCCCCACTCGATGACGGCGACAGGGGTCGAGGCGGCGCGGCCGTTTTCGATGAGGCGGCGGGCGATCTCGGCGAGACGCCCCACGCCCATGAGGAAGACGAGCGTATCGACGCCGGTCGCGAGGCCACCCCAATTGATGCTCGTGTCGTCTTTGGCGGGGTCTTCGTGGCCCGTGATGACGGCGAACGACGACGCAACGCCTCGATGCGTCACCGGTATGCCGGCGTACGCGGGCGCGGCGATCGAGGATGTGACGCCGGGCACCACCTCGAGTGCTACGCCGGCGGCGATCAGCGCCTCCGCCTCTTCGCCACCGCGGCCGAAGACGAACGGGTCGCCGCCCTTG
>JANPBN010000656.1:0-3045 GCA_031430415.1 Dehalococcoidia bacterium | reverse complement strand
GATCGGGTTCGCGATGACATCGCTCGTCGCGAACGTCGCCGACCGGAACATATCCGCGTTCAGCTGTGCGCCCGCGGCGATGTTCTCCTTGGCGATCAGCACCGGCGAGTCGCCGGTCGACGCGCTTGACGATGCCCCATCGTCGCTGTTGAGATTCGCCAGGGCGAAGAAGATCAGCACTCCGGCGACGACGGCGAGCACGAGCGCGCCGATCAGTAGCCAGCGGTTGTTCCGCTCTGCATTCATGTTGGAGACGATACTGCTCATGTCCTGTTCCCTTCCCGGAGACTGATCCTAACCTCTGCCTATTGAACCAGCGCGATCGCGCGTAACGTGCTCTGCGGGTCGAAGTCGCCCACCTCGCCGCCCGCGACGAGAAGGTTGACGAAGTTCGCGTAGACGATCGTGTGCCCCTGCCCGCCGCCGCCACCCGGCGTCGCCGTCGGAACCGGCGTCACCGACGGCCCGAACGTCGGCGTCGCTGTGGGACTCACTGGTGTTGCCGTACGCGTGGGCGTGTCGGTTGGAATCGGTGTACACGTCGACGCCGACTGGTGACCACACTTGTGACCCTCATCCGGTGCAAACGCCGGCGCCGCGAGCTTCCCGCCGAAGCTGAAGTTCGCGTTGCCCTTCGTCTGGCACTCGGCGTCGAGATCGCTTTGCGATGGGTTCACCGGCGGATCGTCGTTGCCCTCGAAGCAGCCGGCAACGTACATCGCCGCAAACGCGATGATCGGGTGGCCGTCGTTCCCGGGTCCCGGGTGATCCTCGAGGATAATGATCGTGATCAGCCGCGGGCTCGACTGCAATCCATCAGTGGTCAGGTCGCAGTCGATCGGTTCGTAGATCCGCTTGGACAGGTCGCTGCTGTCGAACACGAGCGTAACGACCTCGTCGAACTCTTCGACACCGCTGCCGTCGCTGTCACAGGCGCCCTCACGCTGGATCCGGTTGTAGAAGCCCTCGACGATCTTCTTGGCGTTGCCGGTCTGGACCGCGACGCAGTCGTACCAGGGGCCGCTCTTGTTCGGATCGCATCCGCCCGAAGGGTTCCCGTGCACAACGCACCGCCCGCCGGCTCCGTTCGCGATCAGATCTTCGAGATTGCCGCTACCGCCCGCATCGCTGCAATAGTCACCCCCGGCCTGCAGGTCCAGCACACCGCGCGGGTTGCCGCCCTGCGCGCCGTACTCGATCGGACAGAGGTTCCCGAATTGGGGCAGCGTGTTGTTCGGGTTGCCGCTGCTCGGGTCGTCCGCCCAGCACGGCCCCGGGTTGTTGTCCATCTCGATCGGCACGATGCCGCTGCCGGAGATGACGCTGCCGGCGCGCGCGCACGCGTGCGCGCCAACATCCGGCGCAATGTCGAGACCAAAGATGCTGCTAAACAGCGTCCTCGACTTGTGCCGAATGTCCGCCTTCACGTGGCTCGGGGGCGTGCCCGAAGCGCCGCTGCAGTTTGTCCCGGCGATGATCTGGATGACCTCTGCATTCCCGGCCTCGTTGTTCGTGGCGGCGTAGGCATTCGCCGCGGCTTCCGCCTCGCCCGTCGTCCCCGCCGGATCGAGAAACTCGTACGCGCCCGCCAGGGCAGCGTAGTCAGCGTCCTTCTGGGCGCCACGGCGCTCGCTCTGCCAGAGGCTCGCGTCCACCGCGACCGCCCCAATCGCAAACGTCACCGGAACAATGAGCAACGCAAAGACGATCAGCATCTGCCCCGCTTCACGCCGTAGCCACCGCCCCTTGAGAAGCTTCATCTTGTTCCTCATCGTCCCCATCGATTCTGTCTCTGCACGCGCCTACTCGACCAACGCGATCTTGTGCGTTCCAAACGGGTTGAACTCGCCGAGGTCCCCACCGAGTTCCACTTTGTTGAAGAAGATACCCCACATCTGCAGCTGCCCGGGCGGCCCCGTGCGGCACTGGTTCGGCAGCGCCGAGAGCGGAGCCGATTGCACCTTGCATCCTAAGATATAGAACGCAGCAAAAGCGACGATGCGGGGCGGATCATTCGCGAAGTTGTCAATAACGATCAGGCTGACAACGCGCGGGCTGACGCAGTCCCGGAGCTGGAACACCGCATCCGCCGAGGGCGCCGTACCCCCGTCCATCTGCTCCAACACCTCGTCGAAGTCGTCGATGCCGTCGTCGTTGCCCCAGGCGCGCTTGTCGCAGTCGGCGCCATCCGCGACGGGCGGCGTGCCGTCACCCCGCAGGAGCACGTCGATACCCTTGTTGATGTCCTGCCCGGGGCGCGCCCCCGCCGTGCGCTCGACAGCGTCGCCGATGCGGCACGTCGCGCCCGAGCCGTCCTGCACGTTCTCGTCGATGTTGTCATTGCCGCCATCCGAGCAGATGTCGCCGGTCAAGCCCAGGTCGAGCAGGCCGCGCGTCGATGTGCTCGGGTCCTGCGAGCCGTCATCGAGCTGACACCATTCGCCGAATCGCGGCACCATGATGTCGTCGGCGTTCAGCTCGAAGCAGTCGGAGTCGGCCGATGGACGGCACGTTCCGGCCGGAGGCGTTGCTGTCGGCGTCGCCGTCGGCCCGCCCGGAGTGTTCGTCGCTGCCGGAGTACTGGTCGGCGTATCCGTCTTCGCGGCGCTGAAGCTGACCAGCGATTGCTGGTTCGCCGGCGCAAGCGCAGGATTGGCGCTCGTCCCGCTGCAGTCCGGCTGGCTCTCGATGCCGTACGGCCGCAGTCCCGTCGCCGAGATCACGGATCCGGCGCAGGCTTGCGCGTGCGCGCCGATGTCCGGCGGGAGTACGCCGAAGATGCCGCCGAACAGCGACCGCGACTCGTGGTCGACGTTCACCATCACGCGATCCAGCCGGTCGCCCGTTCCGAAGCAGCCCGCATCGACCTCGATGTTGCCGATGATTGAGGCATTGCCGGACTCGTCGTTCATGTCGGCGTTGATCTGAGCGTCGCCGCGCGCGCCGGCTTCCGTCGACGCAGGGTCAAGGAGCGTGAGCGCGCCCGCCAGGGCTGCGAAATCAGCATCCTTCTGCGCGCCGCGCCGCTCGCTCTGCCAGAGGCTC
>JANPBN010000655.1:0-5611 GCA_031430415.1 Dehalococcoidia bacterium | reverse complement strand
TGATTCGCTACACGGTCGTGAACTCCACGGCGAAGGTCGCCGGCGCGGCGAGTCTGTGTCCGACACGAGCGATCGTCGAAGACCGGGGCGCCTGGCGTGTCGACGATGCGGCGTGCATCCGCTGCCATGCGTGTAAGGATGTGGCGCCGGACGACATCGCGATCGAGGATCGCTACGCCGACGCGATTCCACTGACAACGATCCATGTCGCTTCGGTTTCGCCGGAGCAGGTGGTCGCGCAGCAGCGGCCCTAATCGGTATCGAACCGCTTTCCGATGATCTCCCGGTGGCCATTGAGGTAGTCCAGCGCGCGCATGGGCTTTCGGCCGGGCGGTTGCAGCGTCTCGATTACCAGCCCTCCACTCGGCGTCGCGATGACGACATCGCCGCCGGAATGCTGGATTGTGCCCGGAAGAGCGGGAGGGGTGTCGGCGACAGCCCGCGCGGACAGGACGCGAAGCGGGTTGCCATCGAGAAGGCTGTACGCCATGGGCCACGGATTGTGGGCGCGCACCTGGCGCTCAATCCGCTCTGCGGTGTCACGATCCCAATGGATGACTGCATCGGCTTTCTCGATCTGCGGAGCGTAGGTCGCCAACGCGTCATCTTGAGCTACGGCCGGAAGATCGCCAGCGGCCCAGCGGGGCAGCACATCCATAAGCAACTCAGCGCCCGCTTCGGCGATCTTTGGGGTAAGTGAGCCGGTCGTATCGTTGTGCGCAATCGGAACGCGAACTGCCGCGAGCATTGGGCCGGCATCGAGCGCCAATTCCACCTTCATGATGGTGGCGCCGGACTCAGCATCGCCCGCAAGAATCGCGGCTGTGATAGGCGCCGCGCCGCGCCAGCGCGGCAGCAGCGACGCGTGGACATTCAGAATGCCCAGAGACGGCACATCGAGCACCGGTTGGCGGAGTATCTGACCGTAGGCCGCGATGATGCCGATGTCGGGCCGGAGCCCGCGCAACTGTTCGACGTGTTCGGCGCGCGAGATCGATCTCGGCTGGAACACCGGAAGTCCGTGCGCAAGCGCCATCACCTTTACCGGCGGCGGCGTCAGGTTGCGGCCGCGACCCGATGGCCGGTCAGGCTGAGTGTAGACTGCCACGACTTCATACCCGGCCTCGATCAGCCGCTGAAGCGAAGGCAGGGCGAACTCGGGAGAGCCCAGAAAGACGACGCGCATGAAGCGAGGATAGCATCCGGATCGCCGCAGACGTATAATTCCGCCCGGCAGGGGCACTACTGAAAGGACGCACCGTGCGGCATTTCATCGTCGTCATCGGGTTACTGCTAGCCGCTCTGGGTGCGGCTTCGTGTGACGGAGACGGAGATGGCGCCGACGCGCTGTCCCCGACACCTGCCGCTGTGGCCACGGCGGCTCCCACGCCGGACACGACGCCAGCGATCGTGCTCGACGCGCCGACCGCCGGGTCGTCGGTCCAAGTGCCGCTGACGATCAGCGGTACCGCGAACGTATTCGAAGCGGTGTTCCACCTTCAGGTTCTCGCGCCGAATGGTGCGCTCCTGTGCGCGCGGCGAATGATGGCCAGTTCGGGCACGGGTACGCCGGCCGACTGGGAGACGGCCATCGCGTTCGCCTTCCCATCCGCAGTGGCAGGGCCATTGCCCGTGCGCATCCGCGCGTTCAGCTTGAGCGCGAAGGACGGCGCCGAAGAAAACATCGTCGAGCGGCAGGTAAACGTGTCGCCAGAGCCACCGTCGATCGTCATCAACGACCCGCCGTGCGGCGTAAGCGTGTCGAAGCGCGCCGGGCTCGACGTGGCGGGTACGGCCGATGTCTTTGAAGCGGCGTTGACGCTCGAACTTCACGATGACGCGGGCCGTATCGTTGTCACGCAGAACATTCTCTCGGCAGAGGGCCAGACGCGGGCACCCTTCGCGGCGCTGCTCGACCTTTCCGATCCGGCGATCATACCGGGCGCCTACGACCTCGTGGCGTTGAGTTTCAGCGCCCGGGATGGATCGCGCGAGAACGAATTCGCGATCCCCATCGTGGTGACACCGTAGTGCGCCGCCTTGACGCAGTGGTTTCTGGGCGCGTTCAAGGCGTGGGATTCCGCGAATTCGTCCGTCACGAGGCTGCGAACCGCGGCATCGGCGGCTACGTTCGCAACAGCGACGATGGCCAGCGCGTGGAGTTGGTCGCGGAGGGCGACGACGCGGCGCTCGATGCGCTGATCGTCGAATTGCACCGGGGGCCGCGGTTCGCGCACGTAGACCGCGTCGATACGAGCTACAGTGAAGCGAGCGCCGGTTTCAGCAAATTCAGCGTGGAGATGTAGCCCTCAGTCGAGCAGGATCGCATCGACCTCATCACCGACGGCGACACCGGGCACGTCCTCCGGTACCACCGCGAAGGCATTCGCGACCGCCATTGACGTGAGTATGCCGGAGCCTTGTGGGCCGGTGAGCGCGGCGTGCCAGCGGCCATCGCGCTTCGTGACGATGGCGCGGGCGTAGACGCGGCGCGCATCCGTGTTCGGGATAGCCTCGTCCGCGATGGCGCGTACGATCGGGCGTTGCCAGTCGCTTCGGCCCAGCATCTTGTAGATCGCGGGCCGGCCGAAGAGCTCGAACGACACCATGGAGCTGACGGGATTGCCGGGCAGACCGATGTGCGGCACACGCCGGCCTCCGGACGGGAAGGCGCCGAACGCGAGGGGCTTGCCCGGGCGCATGCGGACCGTCCAGAAGTCGACCTCGCCTTCCTTTGCGAGTACGTCTTTTACGACGTCGTAGTCACCGCGCGAGACGCCGGCGGAGGTGACGAGCAGGTCCGCATCGAGGCCTGCTCGGAGCTTGGCCGTGAGTGCGTCGACGGTGTCCTGCGCAATACCGAGGCGGCGCGGGATACCCCCGTTGGCGGCCACCATCGCGGAAATGCTGTACGCATTGCTGTCGTAGATCTGTCCCGGTTTCAGTGGTGAGCCAGGATCCTTTACTTCATCGCCGGTGGAGAGGATTGCCACGATGGGGCGACGATGCACCCGTACCGTGACCATTCCGAGCGAAGCGAGCACGCCGATCTGGGCTGGATGGAGTACTGCACCCTTCGCGATGATCGGCTGGCCACGTCGCACGTCCTCGGCGGCGAGGCGGATGTTCGCCCCGGGCTCCGAAGCTTTCAAGATGCCGACCGTGTCACGCGACTTGGCGAACGCTCCGAACGCGCGGCCGGACGACTCATCGGTCTCCTCGAAAGGAACGACGCTGTCAGCGCCGCGCGGAATGGGCGCGCCCGTCATGATGCGGACGGCCGATCCGGGCGTCACTTCGCCATCAAATACGTAGCCCGCGGCGAGTTCCCCTGTGACGCCCAGCTGCACGGGCGACGATTCGGACGCACCGGCTGTGTCGGCAGCGCGCACCGCGTAGCCGTCCATGGCCGTGTTGTCGAGCGGGGGAATATCGAGCGGGGAGACGATGTCATCCGCTACGACCTGTCCGCGGGCATCAAGAATGGGCTTCTCCTCGACTTCGAGGAGAGAGACGTACGAGAGGATCCGTTCCAGTGCCTCTTCGACGGAGATCATCTCGTTGCCCTCATGCGTCAGCCGTATACGAGAAGCATAGCGAAGGCCCCGGCATTGCGCCGGGGCCCCTTCGCGGACTTCATGCAGGCTGGCTACTCGCCCGTGATGCTTGCGGACATGTTGATCGTGACGTAACCGGACACGTCCGACTTGGTGATTGCCACGGTAACCGCATCGGTCGTCGCGTCTGCGCCCCGGGAGTAGGACTGGAACACCTCACCATTCGTTGTGGAGTTGAAGGAGTCGGTCCAGCCTTTGTCCTTCATTCCCTCGGCGAAGTCGTCGGCGATCTTGTCAGCGTCACCCTTGACATAGAGCTCGACGAAGTAGGAGCTCGTGCCGTTGCTGTTCAGACTCGACGTGCTCGTGACGCGTGCGCCACTCGGGATGTAGACCTCTTCCTTCGGGAAGTCGTCGTCGAGGTCGACTTCGTCTGGCAGGTCGCCGCCGGTGTCACTCGAGGTCGGTGTATCGTCGTCAGACGAATCGGCGGGTTCGGTGGGGTCGTCGCCTCCGCTCGAAAGGTCATCGCTGTCGCCGACGATAGCTGTGATCGAAGTGTCGCCGTCGGTGTTACCCACGATGACGTATGCCGTGAGCTTTTTGCTCGTGTTCTCGGCGAGCCAGAATGCGCCATCGCTCCCGGTGTTGCCGGAGGAACTGGCGACCCAATCGCCGTCCTTCAACTCGTCGTCGTAGAAGTCGCGCACCTTGCTGAAGTCATCACCACTGGTCCAGGTCGCAGCGAAACCGTCAACGCCGCCCTGGCTGCTCTCGATGCCGCTCTGGTAGTCAGCGCCGGGGTAGACCGGAAAATCGTCCGGGAAGCTGTCGGGGAGGTCACCGCCGACGGTGATCTTGCCATCGTCCGTTTTGATCGTTTTCTTATCGCTCCCGCATGCGACGGCCAGTGACGTGATCGCCACCATGGCGCCGAGGAGCAACATCCATCTGCGCATTTGCGTACCTCCCTGCACTATTCTCCAACTACCAGCGATGTTACCAGCGAACGAGCGCGTTGTCACCTCCAAAGGCACCCCTCGCCGCGACTTCGTGCTGAGGCTTCGAGTGCGACAAGTGCATCACGAGCGAGACCGTCCTTCGTCCATGCTAGAGCCAACCCTTCGTCAACCAGGGTTGCGTCGACGCTGAGTCCCCCACGTGTAAAGACATAACGTAACAGTCGGCCATTTCGGTCGCGGTTCCGGACATCGGGCCGCATGCGCACCTCATCGCCCGCGAGCCTCCGGAGGCGATCGGTCGCCTCGCCGTAGCAGGGTTCGCCGCGCTCGGGAGTGTCTACGCCGAAGAGACGCACGCGCTCGTCCCCCCGCCGGTGGTGACGTCGAGCGTATCGCCGTCGATGATCCGCGCCACGCGCGCTGCCTCCAGACCGCTCGGATCCGCACAGAATACAGACTCGGCGGTCGGTTGTCCCGCAGGGTAGGGCGCATCGCATCGTCGGCCACCCGCCGGGGACGACCGAGTGGTTGCAGCGTCGCACGCGATGCTGATGAGCGCCGCAGTCGCGATGATCGTGGCGAGTAAGCGGATTCCCTGCATACGGCGGAAGGCTACCACGCCAACGACGATTGACACCGGACCGAATGACGGGTATCCGTTCGCGTCGGGGACTCGGCACAGGGGGAAGGGCGGACATGAACAACGCGGCGTACGACGTTGTGGGCATTGGTAACGCGCTGGTGGATGTGCTGGTTCATGCCGATGACACGTTCCTCGAGGAACAGGGCCTTGCGCGCGGAACGATGACGCTCATCGACGCGAAGCGGGCGGGTGTGCTCTATGACCTGATGCCGCTGGCCGTGGAAATGTCCGGTGGTTCCGCTGGGAACACCATGGCTGGGCTCGCATCCATCGGTGGACGTGGCGCATACATCGGCCGTGTCGGCGACGATCAGCTCGGTGCCGTGTTCACGCACGACATTCGGGCGTCCGGCGTGGCATTTGATGTGGCAGCGTCGCCGGGCGCAACGGGCCGCTGCCTTATCTTCGTGACGGCGGATGCCCAGCGAACCATGCAGACGTTCCTGGGT
>JANPBN010000654.1:0-1542 GCA_031430415.1 Dehalococcoidia bacterium | reverse complement strand
CTCGCATCCGACGTCGGCACGCTCGCGATCCGCTGCAAGATCTCCGGCCGCGTCCAGGAAGGCGTCGTCTTCGTCCCCGCCTACTACGACGCCGGCGCCGTCACCGCCCTCCTCGCCCCGGATGGTGTACCCATCGCCGTCCGCATAGCAGTAGCCGCCCCGGCATAGCCGCAGCCCAGCGTTGTAGGGCGGGCACTCTTGCCCGCCCCGTCCGTGGTAGCGCAGGCACTCCTGCCTGCACGGTATGCCCGTGACGCTAGTTGTGATTCCGTTCGCCCGGGACGTACATGCGAAGCACGTCCAGCGTGTTCACCTGGTGAAACGCGGCGGCCCAGCGATCGGCTGATCCGAACACGATGGCGTACGGTAGATACTCCGAGAACAGCGTACGTTGTTCATCGAACTCATGACGCCGGGCTTCGGCCTCGGTCACATACGTCTTGAAGCCGAGCGAGCGACGCAACATCTCACTTCCGGAGGCCGTCCGGCGGGGCATCCACGGACTCGTGGCAATCATGAGTAAGCCTATCGCGCTGATCGCGACGCCGACCAGGCCGATCCGTATGGCCGAACCCATGAGAAACGAAAACGCGAAACCTGCAACGACCGTGCCCGTCCCGATTCGTCGCCAGGTCTGCTTGACCGTCTCTGGATCACGAGCGAACCAGCCGCGCAGAACCACATCCTCACGAATCTGCAGTTCCGCGCGCGTCAGCGCCCACCAGTACCCGGGTCTCAGCGCGTCCAGATGGGTGACGCCGTCATCGACAAAGAGCTGGTCGAAGATCGTTCGCTCCCACAATGCGAGGCCATCACCGTCCTTGAGCCGGGAGATGCGCCACGCGGGGCCGCCGTACTGTCCGCCCTGGGCTACTTCCTCAACGAGAACGTACTTTCGCGCGGCGAAGTCGGCCAGCGTCGCAGTGAATTCGCGGTCACCGACGCGCTCACGAAGCAGCATGCCGATGTGCGCCGGACGTATCCCTTCAGGTGGCGTGTACTCGATGACGATGGGAGGTCCGTACCGCAACGGCCGAACCGTCTCGGCGCTACTGCCTGCGAGCATCGGCGAACGGCGGTAGATGCGATCACGTCCCGCGCGCCACCAGTTCCACGCCAGGAACACCAACCCCACGGCGAACACGCCGCTGGCTAACCCCAGCGTCCAGCCGTTGACGAGGAATAGCCAGCGTACGATCGAGTCATCGGATTCGGTCGCGAGCCGCAACCAGTTCATGCACCCTCACCAGTCACCAGCGACCCTAGTTCAGCACCGCAAACCCAGACGTCTTCTGGCGGCGCCGCATCGCGAGGCGCTGGCGCATGTCCGGAAGATCGCCCGCAATCGTCTCTAGTTCCAGAAGGAGGCGCGCCTCCGGGCGCAGCTCTTCCAGCCACGACTGCTTGATCGCCGTCCCCGTCTCGACGCGCGCGGCGATGTAGTCCGCGGCCTCGCCCGGATCGTCGGGAAGCGACACGCCGCGCGTGTACTGGTCTCCGAGCGACAGATAGGTGCGCAGGTACTCGTTGAAGAGCTCGCCC
>JANPBN010000653.1:0-2946 GCA_031430415.1 Dehalococcoidia bacterium | reverse complement strand
GACCGTCAGCCCAACGCCGATCCCTTGTGCCGACTGGCTGGAGGAAGATCGGTAGAACGGCTCGAAGATCGCCGCCTGCTCATCGAGCGGTATGCCCGTGCCGTGATCTCGTACGCAGATGCGCACCGCGTCGTCCGTTCGAACGATCTCTATCTCGATCGGCTGATCGGCGGGGCTATACTTCTCGGCGTTGCTGAGAAGATTGCGGAGCGCCTGCGTCAAGCAGCCTTCGTGCGCCACAACGGCCGGCTCACCGCCCGTCTCACGCACCCGGAGGTCGCGCTGCGGGTACTGTCGCCGGTGTTGGGCAACCAGGCTCTCAACGAGGTGCCCCACGACGAGTGGTTCCAGGTCAAGCACCGCATCCTGCTTCAGGCGCGCCAGCACCAGCAGGTCGTTGATGATCGCATCCAGGCGTTCGCCCGACTCGGCGATGTCATCGAGCGATTCCTCGACCTCTCCGGCGTCGAGACGGCCGTGCGAGCGGCGAAGCACGTGGGCGTTGCCGATGATCATCGTCAGCGGCGTCTTCATCTCATGAGATACGAGCGACAGGAACTCGTCCTTCGAATCATTCGCCGACCGCAACTCGTCGACCAGTTCGGAGCGCTCGCGAAGCAAGATGTTCAGGCGCCCGTTTGCATCCTCAACCCCAACCATCGCCGCGCGGGCGTGGTGGACGATCGGGATGATCAGCACGGCAGCAATCAGGTAGGTGATCAGCCGCGTAAGCTCGTTGGAGTCCAAGGGGTCCCGTGGATGCGGGAAGATCACAAGCACCAGCGCAGCCGCCAGGACCACCGAAAGCACGGTTGCGAAACGCCAGCCGCATGCCCACGCTGCATACGTGACCGGAAACGCCAGTAACAGCGTCAGCGCAGTGCCATTCGAACGCTCGATCGTTGCTGCCACCGCAACGACGAGTGCGGCGAACACCGTCGCCTTGAGGTACGGCATCACGCGCGACGTCGCCGGCGACGCGGTCGCCGCCTCCACCGCGTGCTCAGCCGACAGGCCCACGACGTGCGTGACGTTGCCTTCGTCGTCGAAGATCGGTGCGTCGATGACCGCGGCCGTAAACACGCGACCGGATCGATCTCGCACGGCGAACGTGCCGCGCCAACGCTCCCCGGCTCGCAATGACTCCATGATCTGGTGGGATTGGTTCAGCGTCTCCGCTGGCACGACGAGTTCGGAAACAGGGCGACCGATGGCCTCAGCGCTGGGCCAGCCGTACAGCCGTTCGGCCTCCTTGTTCCAGTGCGTGACTGCGCCGTTGGCGTCCGTCACGATCGCAGCAAGCGCGACGTCATCGAGCATCCCATCCGCGAAGGGCGCGCGTACGGCACGCTCGACCATGGCGAACTGGTCGTCTTCCGAGGCCATGGGCGCGCCCGGAGAGATCCCATCACGAAGCCGCCCGCGGTCGGGAAGCATTGCGGGAAGTGGCCCCGGAGCATGGTTGCTGACCAAGCGACACCCTCTCGGACGGTACGGTAGCGGACACTGCGAGTCTCCAGCATACGCCTTCCGGAGGACCAACCAGGACGCCGAGAGGCTCGTGTCAAAGAATTAACCAGTTTTGTCGCAAAGCCGTACGGCCCAGCCGTGCCCGCCGCTGCGACTCGCCCGGCGCGTGTACTGCGCCGAAGCCGCCTTGGCCCCCGCGTGTTACGCCATCGCCAGCGCCGCACCCACGGGAGCGACGCCGCGTCATGCCTCGCTTCCCTATCGTGAATGCGGAGGTGAACAACATGCCCCGGAAACAGCATCTACCGAGCGTCAGCGACAAGGAACAGCGCATGTACGAGCATGTGAAGGAGAGCGAACTCGAACAAGGCCGCTCGACCGCGAAGGCCAAGGAAATTGCCGCGCGCACCGTGAACAAGCACCACAGCAAACAAGGGCACGCCAAGGGCAAGTAATCGCACGCCGGCCGCGGCGCACGCAAAAGCACCCTGATGGAGGGGCTCATCAGGGTGCTTTAGTCTCGAGAGGATCCGCGGACAGTGTCAGGGCCGCGAATCCTCCGTCTACGCGTACTCTAGTGAACCGCACTCCTCACCCGAATCGCGTGCCCGCCCACAAAGATTGCGGATCCATGTCATCTGAGGACCTGCCGGGGGCGAAACGCCGGACGCAGCGTCGTCACCGACGACTGGCCAGCTCCGCGCGGAGCATACGCAGCACGGCCGCCTCCTCTGCCGACAATTGCGCGCCCCTGTGCGCGCCCCTGTGCGCGCCCCTACGCGAGCCGGCGCGCGGGCGAAATCTGCGCGGCAGACTGCCGTCGAGATAGCGGTCAATGACCGCCGGGTGCACGTAGGAGCTCCTGCATACTGCCGGCGTGTTCCCAAGCCGAGCCGCGACTGCGTCCATCGCAAGCGCGACGTTTCGTTTCGCTTCAGCGGCATCGTCGAACGGCAATCGAGTTAGCTCGACGGCGGCCAGCAACGTGGCGGCCCAAGTCCTAAAATCTTTCGCCGTAAAGTCCTGACTCATGACCTCCCGGAGGTACGCGTTGACGTCCGCAGAGTTCACCGCCTGCCGCCCCGCCTCATCGACGTACTGAAACAGGTCGTGTCCCGGCAGGTCCTGGCACTGCCGGACAATGCGCGCCAGCCGCTTGTCGCGTACGCCGACGTCGTGCATCTTGCCGCCCTTGCCCTTGAAGGTGAACCGTAGCGCGGCGCCGTCGACTTCGACGTGCTTGCTGCGCATCGTCGTCAGGCCAAATGACGCGTTGGCGCGGGCGTACTCCTCGTTTCCGATCCTGATGAGTGTTTGCTCCAACAAACGCACCACCGTCGCGACCACCTTTCGATGCGGCACTCCGGGCAGCGCCAGGTCCGCATTCGCCGAAGCACGCAGCTGAGGCAGCGCCTCGGCGAACGCCACTATGCGGTGATATTTCGTTTCGTCGCGCACCGCACGCCAGCGGTCGTG
>JANPBN010000652.1:0-5540 GCA_031430415.1 Dehalococcoidia bacterium | reverse complement strand
GACGCAGTTCGCCGACGATGTGGCGCACGATATGGTGGAGCAGTTCATCGCAGGATAGATGTCAGGAGGGGCGTGCTCGACAGGACGGTCTATTGGCTCTTCCGCCTGTCGATCCTTGTTACGAGGCCGCTGCCGCTCCGGCTCGGCTATCGGGTGGGAGAATACGTCGCCCTTGCCTGCTACTGGCTGATCTTTCACCGCCAGCGGAGAGCGCTGAACGCGAACCTGGCGCACGTGCTGCAAAGCAACGACGCCAGGTTCGTCGATTCCGTCGCGCGCCGGTCGTTTCGCAACTTCGGGAAGTACGTGATCGACTTCGTGCACTATCCCGTCATGACGCGCGATGAAGTCCGCTCCCGCCTTCGATTCGACCAGTTCGATGAACTGCGCGCCGCCGAGGCGACGGGACGCGGCGTCATCATCGCCACGATTCATTTCGGCACATGGGACCTCGGCGCCGCGGCGATGGCAGCGCACGACTTTCCCGTGTACGCCGTTGCAGAGCGGTTCGCGTACGGACCGATGAACGACCTCGTACAGGGATCGCGCGCGAAGCTCGGGATGAAGGTGTTGGCCGGGGACCGTCTCGGACCGGGCGTCTTCAAGGCGCTCCGCCGCGGCGAGATGCTGGCAATGCTCATCGATGTCTCCGCGAACGATGCGTCCGCGGTCGAAGTGCAGTTCTTCGGCGCGCCGGCGCGCGTCTCCTCGATGCCCGCCCGGATCGCGCTGCGCACCGGGGCGTGGATCATGCCGGGCATCGTCATCCGCGATCCCGGCGACGAGATGGTGATCCACCCAATCATCGACACGTCGCTCGGAGATTTTCCACGCACCGGCGACGAGCAGGCCGATGCCCGGGCGCTGACGCAGCAGATCATCTGGTCGCTGGAACCGCTCATTCGGGCGCATCTCGATCAGTGGTTCATCTTCCACAAACTCTGGAAGCAACCCGTACCAACAAAAGAGGCTGCCTGATGCAGCTGCCACCGTTCCCGCGCCCCCGCCTGTGGAAGTACTACCTGATGATGTTCGTCATCGCGACGATCGGGCGCATGCCCATCGGTGGAAGGTACTTCATCGCGCGCATCGTCAGCGACGTGCAGTACGCTCTGCGGCCATCGATCCGCAAGGCGACGCGGAGCAACATGCGCCACGTTCTCGGCCCTGACGCATCCGATGACGAGGTCGATCGGCTGGCGCGGCAGTGCGCGCAGAACACGGGACGTTACTACGCCGACATGGTGGGCATGCACCGCATGGACATGCGCAAGTTCTATGAGGAAGAACTCGACCTCAAGGGGTTGGAGTACATCCGTGAGGCGCAGGCGCAGGGGCGCGGCGTCGTGCTGGCCTCGGCGCACTATGCCAATCCCGAGTTCGCCGCACAGGGATTGGCGGCAGCCGGCATCAAGGTGTTCGCGCTCGTCGAACCGCTGCAGCCGCCGGAGGTCGGGCGGCTCATGCGCAAGCTCCGCGCCGTCCACGGCCACCAGTACGAGGCAGTCAGTTTCGGTGCGGTGAAGCAGGCTCTGGCGTGGCTCCGCGGTGGCGGCCTCGTCTGCATCCTCATGGACCGCGACATACAGAAGCGCGGTGTCATGCTCGACTTCTGCGGCTATCCTGCGCGGTTCCCCACGGGTCCGGTTGACCTCGCCATGCGCACGAACTCCGTGCTACTCCCCGGATTCGCGCGGCGTGTCGGCGACTACAAGATCGATGGCGACCTCGGTCCGCCGCTCGATCTCGAGATCACGGGCGACAACGAACGCGATCTCCGAGTCAACACGCAGCGCATGCTCGCCCGTTTCGAGGACTACCTGCGACAGGATCCGGGCCAATGGTCCGTCCTTGAGCGCATCTGGCCCGACGACATTCCCAGCGGTGACAGTCCGGCCGAGCACTCCGGCGAGCAAGCGGTACAATAGCGCCAACCCGCGCCCTTCCCCCGCGACGCGGAGCATGAGGGCCTCGTGGGAAAAGCAGACCTCCACATCCACACGCGTTACGGCGACGGCATGGCGACGGTGCCGGAACTGCTGGACTTCGTCGAGCGCAGGGGCGACATCGACGTGATCGCCGTCACGGAACACGACTCACTGCGCGCCGGTGAAGAAGCGCGCGACCTCGCGGCCGCCCAGAATCGCCCGTTCGACGTCATCTGCGGCGAAGAAGTCACGACACTCGACGGCCACCTCGTGGCGCTGTTCATCGACCGGCCCATAGCAAGCTTCAGGCGCATGGAAGAGACACTCGTCGACATCCACCAGCAGGGAGGCCTGGCGATCGTGCCTCATCCCCTGTCCTGGCTCACCCGCAGCGTGACGGCTCGCGTGCTCGAGCGCATCGCGTCCGCTCAGAACGACGGCGTGCACTTCGACGCGATCGAGGAGTACAACATGAGCCCCGCCGGGCGCGTGACGTCGTCGAGAGCGCGGGCGTTGAACCGGGATCGGTACCACCTTGCGGCCGTCGGCAGCAGCGACGCGCACTTCCTCCAGTCCATCGCCAGTGCGTACACGACATTCCCGGGCACGACCATGGGCGACCTTCGGCACGCCATCGAGGCGCACACGACGGCCGGCGCGGCCGGTGTGACGCCGCGCCTCTCGGAGCTCGGCTACCGGAACATCGCGCTCCAACAGTGGCGCGGCATGATGGCAACGCCGCGGAACATGGGCTGGCTGCCGACGATCCGTAGCTTCGTCCGCAGCCGCACCGGTGGGCCGCGCGGAGACGCCACGCGATGAAGATCGCGCTCGTGTCACCCTACGACTGGACGGCCACCGGCGGCGTCAACAATCACATCTTGCACCTCGCGGAGCAATTCATCGAACGCGGCCATCAGGTACACATCGTCGCGGCCGGCTCGGAGCCGGCGAAACCGGGCATCTGTCCGATCACGACGATCGGCCGGCCGATCTCGCTGCGGGTGAGTGGTTCGGTCGCGCGGATCACGCTCTCGTTGCGGACCGCCGGAAAGGTCCGGCGCCTGCTGGAAGAGGAAGACTTCGACATCGTGCACGTGCACGAGCCGTATATGCCGCAGCTGCCGATCCAGTTTCTGCGCCAGTCGACGGCAATCAATGTTGGCACGTGGCACGCCGCGCGCGATTCGAACTTCGCCTATCTCTACGGGCGGCGGCTCATCAAGCGCTGGGCGACGAAACTCGACGGAAAGATCGCCGTGTCGCCGGCGGCAGTGAAGCACATCGAGAAGTACTTTCCGGGGTACTACAACATCATCCCGAACGGCGTCGATATCGAACATTTTGCGCAGGAGTTGCCGAAGCTGCCGGAGTTCGACGACGGGAAACGCACTGTGCTCTTCGTGGGGCGGCCCGAGAAACGGAAGGGACTGAAGTACCTCATCCGCGCGTTTGTCGGCGTGCAGCGCGCGATTCCCGATGCACGACTCGTCGTCGTGGGAGCAGGGTCGTTCTCACGATACGAACGCGCCGTACGCAACGCGCGGCTCCAGAACGTACGCTTTCGCAGCAACGTGCCGTTCGCGGAATTGCCCCGCTACCATCGCACTGCTCACGTATTCTGCGCGCCGAACACCGGATTCGAGAGCCAGGGCATCGTTCTGCTCGAAGCAATGGCGGCGGGGCTACCGATCGTGGCGTCCAACATCGATGGCTTTGCGAGCGTCGTCACCCACGGCGTCGAGGGCTTGCTCGTGCGTCCGGAAGATCCAGCCGTACTTGCCGAGGCGCTCATCGAGTTGCTCCGCAACCCGGAACGCTGCGCGACGATGGCGGCCCGCGGCCGAGAGCGGGCGCAGTTCTACAGCTGGGATCGCGTTGCCCAGCAGGTGCTGTCGTACTACGAGCGGCTCATCTACGAGCGTGGGCTTCTCACGCGCGACGCGGAGACCGGAGCCGGAGCCTCGTAGCCGGTGTTCGGTCACGCAGGCGCGCTGGCCACGTCGAGAGCTGCCATTTCGGCGGCGGTGAGCGCGAGCGATGACGCGGGCAGCAGATCGGCCAACTGCTCCGCGGTGTTCGCGCCGATGATCGGCGCGGCGATGACGGGCTGGGCGATCTGCCACGCCAGCGCGACCGCTGCCGGCGTCGTTCCGCGAGACTTCGCGACGGCGTCGAGCGCATCGATCACCGCGAAACCCGCGTCGTTCATGTACTCGCGCGCGCGGCCGGCACGCTCGCTCGCCGGGATCGCCTGACCCTGTCGGTACTTGCCTGTCAGGAACCCCGCCGCAAGCGGACTATACGGGATCGCCGCGATGCCCTCACGTTCGCAGAGCGCGCGCAGTTCCGCCTCGAACTCCGGGCGCTTGACCAGGTTGTAGTGCGGCTGCAGCGTGTCGAAGCGCGGAAATCCGCCCGTCGCGGCGGCGTCGAGCGCGGCCCGAAGCTGCGACGCGGAGTAGTTCGATGCGCCGATGTAGCGAATCTTTCCGCTGCGAACGAGGTCGCCGAAGGTCGCGAGAGTCTCCTCGATCGGAGTGCCTTCATCGGGCCAGTGACATTGGTACAGATCGATCGTCTCGATCTGCAGGCGGCGGAGGCTGTCGTCCACGGCGCGGATGATGTGCGCGCGGCTCAGTCCTTCGCCGTCCGCTCCCTCCCACATCGGGCCACGCACCTTGGTCGCGATGACGATGGCGTCGCGATTGCCGCGCGCCTTCATCCAGCGTCCGATGATCTCCTCCGAGACGCCGCCGGCGTTCCCGGGCGCCCAGCTGCTGTAGATGTCCGCCGTATCGATGAAGTTGCCGCCCGCCGCCACGAACGCATCGAGCACCGCGCATGATGCCGCTTCATCGGCTGTCCACCCGAACTGCATCGAGCCGAGGCAGAGATCCGAGACGTTGAGCGCCGTGCGACCGAGTGGCCGAATGTTCATGGTCGATGGTTCCTTTCATGACGCCGCACCACACGATCGCAGCAGCGATCACCATACCGCGCCGAATGGCGAGCGGATACGCTGCCCACGTGACTCGTTCCGCGCCGGACGCCCCCGACGACGGCTACGCCATCCTGCACGCCGCCGCCTTCGCGGCGTTGTTTTGCGTCGGTGTCTACGCCTCCGCGTTCGGGCCGCTGCTTCCGTTTCTCGCCGACGATCTCGGCGTTTCGCTCGACACGGCCGGCCTCGTTCTGTCCGCGTTCTTCTTCGGATCGATCTCGGCGTCGGCCCTGATCGCATTCGCACTCCACGGCGAAGACACGCGGCTATTGAGCCTCGTCGGCCTGCTCGTCACCGCCGCGGGTGCTCTGATCCTCGCGTTTGCGCCGAACTGGCCCATCGGCCTCGCGGGCGGCGTCGTGATGGGTGTCGGCGACGGCCTGATGATCGCAGCGCTGCACATGCTCATGTCGACCACCTCGCGTGATGTGCCGAGCGCGATCAACCGCCTCAATCTCTACTTCGCGGTCGGCGCCGTGGCCGGGCCCCTGTGGGCGGGGGCGACGCTCGCGCTCACAGGCGAGCGGTGGATCGTCTTCGTCGGCACCGCAGCGATACTCGCCCTCGCCGCTGCAGCGATGGCTGCTGCCCCCGCACCGTCACACGTG
>JANPBN010000651.1:0-2349 GCA_031430415.1 Dehalococcoidia bacterium | reverse complement strand
TCGAGGCCCTCATCGCGCGCCATCTGCAGGGCCTGGTGGATGGGGATGACCCCCAGCTTCTGGCCCTCGTCATCGATGACGAGCACCTCGCGGACCCGAATCCGTTCGTTGATGCGAAGATCTTTAGCTATAACACGCCTCTCGATGCCCTGGGTGGCCCTTCGGTCTGGTGGACTTCCATCATATCGGCGCGCACGTACCCCTGCAACGCGCCCAACGCTCGACACTGTCCAGAATGCCTGTCAAGGAGCCGTTCGGAGCAGATCCCGCGTCAGTTCCATGTGGCCGAGATGGAGCGACGCATGCTCGATCACCTGGAGGACGGCGTAGCGTCGGCTGATCTCGTGCGGCTCGCGGAGTCCCCAGTGCTCCCTCGAGGGCAGCACACGCTCGTCCAGTCGCTCCTGGGGAAGGGCTGCGAGCGCCGAGGTGATCTCGTCCAGGGTGCCAAGAAGCAGCGACTGCAGGCTTGCACTGTCGCCCGACGATGCGAACTCGGCCGGCCGATCGCGTCGCAGAGGCTGGCCACACGCGATGCCGAGGACCCACGCCCGGGCGTTGCCGGCCGTATGCGCTGCGAGCGCGTAGATGCTGTTTCCGCCTTCGGCCGCGGGCGCGCGGTTCAGTTCGTCGTCCGTCATGGTTGCGGCGACCGCGGCCATCTGTCCGAAGCGAAACCGGAGGGACGCCGTGTAGGTCTCAAGTTCGCCGTCTGCGGTGCCGCGTGCCGTATGTGGCGCGTTATCGTTCATGGCGTAAGTATACGCGCGCTATTCGAAATCCCAGAACGAATCGATGAGCGCATCGTCGATGTCGAACACTTGGTCGCCCTCCGACGTGTGCAGCGGCTCCGTGCGCAGAAACGCCGGCAACGTTTCCGCATCGCGGCCGAAACCGGCGCCGATGTTGAACGCGCGCTCCTCGAGCAGCACGCGGCGGCCAAGTGCGAGCACGTCGTCCTTCGCCCATTCGATGCCGAGCATCGCCGAGACCAGCGACGCCATGTCGGCCTCTACGGGATTCGAGAACTGGCAGAGGCCGACCGAGTCGACGGCGGCCATGATGATCTGTTCGTGGCGCGATGCCTTGAGCAGCGTCTCGTGGCTGACGCCGCGGGCCGTGACCAGTCCCGCAGTGTGGTCGGCGCCCTGCGGACTGGTCGCGTATGTGATGCCCATCGCCTTCAGCGTCCGTGGTTCCCATGCGGGCAGCCCTTGGCCCTTCACGGTGGGTACCCGGTCGATGCCGAAGTGCCGCGCCACGCGCTCCGTGCCGCCGCCGAGAAGCCGCCCCAGCGTCGTGCCCAGACGGATGTCCTCCTCGAACGTGCGGATGACGCCGCGCCAGTCGCCCCACGGCAGCACGCCCGCCTCCATCGCGATTCCGAACGCGTTGCCCATCTCGATCGTGTCGAGGCCGATGTCGTCGCACAGGCGGTCCATCTGCGCGACGGCGTCTACGTCATCGATCTCGAGGTTGCTGCCGAGGAGCGCGATCGACTCGAACTCGAGCGCCGTGGTGACGTGCGCACCCGCGGCGTCGTTGAAGAGAATCGCGCACTTGATGATGCAGCCGGCCATGCAGGGCAGCATCTTCCCGCCGCGTTCCTTTCCCAGTTCGGCGATGCGGATGCCGCCGATCTGATCCGCCGTCGGCATCGTGCCCAGCCTGTGGTTGCGCGTCGGCAGGGAGTGCACGTTGTCGCGATTGACGAACTTGATGACACCGGCCGTACCCGTCTTCGAGAGATTCGCCGTGCGCGGGTCGTCCAGCACGACCTTCGAGAACGCCAGCATGCCCGCGCGGAACGCGACCGGATCGGCGGCGTCGACGTTCTTGGCGTTGCCGTCGTCGATTACGATCGCCTTGAGCCCCTTTGCGCCCATGAGCGCACCGAGGCCACCGCGTGCCGCGTGTCGCGTCGGCCGCCCCTCCGGATCGTTCACCGCGATCGATGCCGACGCCATCCGCATCTCACCCGCCGGCCCGATGCTGATGACGGCTCGCGTCTTCGATGACGCGCCCCCAAGTAGTCGCGTCGCCGTGTCGTAGTTGCCGAGGCCGCGCAGGTCGCCTGTGAGTTCGAATCGCCACGACCGGTCGGGACCGATGTGGAGTACGAAGAGGTCGCCATCCTTCGGCGCGCCCTCGACGATCACGGCCTTGATGCCGAGCTTCGCGAGCTTGTGGCCCAGCACGCCGCCAACGTTCGATTCCTTGAGCCCGTTCATCAGCGGGCTCTTGGCGCCGAAGGATGTCCGCCCCGATGTCGTGATCGCCGTGCCACCCAGCAGCCCCGGCGCGAAGACGAGTTTCGCCTCCGGCGCGAGCGGGTCGACCGCCGCATCG
>JANPBN010000650.1:0-1811 GCA_031430415.1 Dehalococcoidia bacterium | reverse complement strand
GCGATCGACGTGAAGGAAGAACTCGCAGGAATCTCGATCCCCTTCGCGCGCGTCCCCTCGACGATCGCTTCTGCCAGCGGATGCTCGCTGTTCCGTTCCGCGGAAGCCGTCAGCCGTAGCAGCTCCCGCTCATCGAAGCCGTCGCTCGTGACGACCTCGGTCAGCGTCGGTCTCCCCTCGGTGAGCGTGCCCGTCTTGTCCAGCACGACTGCCTGCACGCGCGACATTCCTTCGAGCGTGGCTGCGTCCTTGATGAGGATGTTGTGGCGAGCGCCGAGTCCGGTTCCCACCGCCACTGCCGTAGGCGTCGCCAGCCCGAGCGCGTCGGGACAGGCTATCACCACGGCCGAGATCGCAAACGTCAGAGAGAAAAGCGCCGTCTCGCCGCCGATGAAGTACCAGGAGACAAATGTGATGACGCCCGAGCCCACCGCGAGAATGACCAGGTACTGCGCAGCGCGATCAGCGAGCCGCTGGCCCGGCGCTTTCGAGCTCTGCGCCTCTTCGACCAGCTTCACGATCTGAGCGAGCGCCGTCTCCGCGCCGACCTTCGTCGCCCTGAAGGTCACGGAGCCGGTCTTGTTGATCGAACCCCCGATCACTTCGTCGCCTGGCCCTTTGTCCTTCGGTACGGACTCTCCGGTAACGAGGGCTTCGTCGATAGCGGTCTCGCCGGACTCGATGACACCATCGACCGGAACCTTGTCGCCCGGCCGGAGCACCACACGGTCATCAACGACGATCTCGCTCGTCGCCATCTCGACCTCAGTGCCGTTGCGTATGACCATCGCCGTCGGCGGAACGAGATCGAACAGCGCCCGCAGTGCGTCGGTCGTCCCGCGGCGCGACTTCATCTCCATCCAGTGCCCGAACAGCACGAATGTCACGAGCATCGCTGCGGCCTCGAAGAACGTCTCTCCGAGACTACCGAAGGTGATCACAACGCTGAATCCCCACGCTGCAAGCACGCCGGTCGCGATCAGCACGCTCATATTGAGCGAACGATGGCGAAGGGATCTTGCGGCGCCGCCCACGAAGATCCACCCGGCCCACCAGACGACAGGCGTCGACAGGATCAGCATGATCCAGTTGTGGCTGAAGGGTCCCGTTGGCAGCTCGACGTTGAAGAAGTCGGTGCCGAGCGGCGAATAGAGGACCGTCGGGATCGTCAGCAGAAGCGCAACGACGAAGCGATTGCGCATGTCCGCTTCCATCGCCTTCGCCATGCGCGGGTCCGACATGTCGTGATCCATGCCGGCATGCGACATGGCTTTCGTATGTCCGGCGGCGTGTTCGGACTGTGCCGCCGTGGACGGCATCTGGTACTGCATCTTGTCATGAGCGCCGCCCATGACCATCGGCGCCATCTGCGCACGATGGTTCAGGTGCGTCATGTCGCCCCGGTTGCCCTCGCCTGCGCACGTGCAGCGGCCGCTCCCGTCGATCAGCGCCCGTAGGTCGTGGCTGCTCAGCGCATCGCTGTCGTACTCGACGTGGACGGTGCCACTACTGAAGTCCGCCCGCGCGCTCTTCACGCCGCTAGCGGCGCGGAGTGTGCCTTCGAGCTCTTCCGCGCAACAGACGCAGTAAAGGTTCTCGACGGCGATCGCCTCGTGAACGATTCCGCTATTTCTGGTCGGAGTGTGCTGCTGATGAGTTTCGTGCACCTTGCGTCGCTCCGGAATCGCTTACAGGGTTACTCGACGATCAGCGTGCCCGTCATGCCGGCGTCTTTGTGCCCCGGAATGGTGCAATAGAACTCGTACGTGCCCGGTTCGTTCGCCGTGAACGTAATGGACGTGGATTCGTGC
>JANPBN010000649.1:0-5336 GCA_031430415.1 Dehalococcoidia bacterium | reverse complement strand
ACTTCCAGCTTTGCGGCGACGGTGTCGCGGACGTGGGCGAGCGCCAGGTCGCGGAATGCGCCGCGGTCGGCGTCGCCTTCGCGGATGCGCTCGACGAGTTCATCCGTGCGCTCGCGGATTGCGCGGCGGAGCGAGTACAGCGTCGGTGGACGCTGCGCCAGGCCGAGGAGATGGTCGAGGCCGTTCCACTCTTCGTCGAGTTGCCGCTCTTCGCTCTGTAGCTCGCGGCGGACCATTCGGATGACGTTCGTCGCCACGCGCGCGTTGTATTTGCGCGATCCGTCGAGCGCCGGCATCAACTGTTCGTCGAGGAGCAGCTCGACGGCGCGGAGCAGTTCATCTACGGATGGACGGTCGTGCATCTATGGTCCTTTGGTGATACGTATCCCGCCGTTCGGCGGGACCTCCGCTTCGCTGCGGCTATCCAACCAGTTCCAGTAGTTCCCATTCGGTTTCGGCAGTACGGCGGCCGATGCTGGCGAGTTCGACGCTGTTGCTGTGGCCATCGAGGTACGTTCGGGCCTGGGTGAGGCAGATGATGCCCCAGCGCAGGTTGCCAAAGATCTCCCAGAAGCGCACGCGCTCCGGATCGATCGTCGCGCCGCCGGCGGCCTCGTATGCGGCGAAGAACTCCTCGCGAGTGCCGATGCCACCGACGGGGAGTGGTCCACCGAACCGCCACGATCGCACCGATATCCAGGCCAGGACTTCCGCCGGATCACCGGCGTGGGCGAGCTCCCAGTCGAGCAGCAGGCGCGCGCCTTCAGGGCCGAAGAGGACGTTGCCCATGCGGAAGTCGCCGTGGACGAGCGTGAGGCGTCCGTCGTCGGCCGGCACGTGCGTGTTCAGCCAGCGAAACGCCAGCTCGAACGCCGGATGCGGCTCCAGCGCGATGCTGCGGTAGAGCTGTTCGTGCCTCTCCAGCGACTCCGCCGCCGGGTTGGCACCGGTCGCGGGCCGCGCGAGCGCCTCGATGCCCGGCGCGTCGAGCGGCACCTCGTGCACCTTCGCGAGGATCGCGCCGAGTTGGGCCGGCAGGATGCGGCGGGCGTCGGCCCATTCGTCGTCGCGGAGGAGGCGGCGCGGTAGCGTCTCGCCCTCGGCGCGGCGGACGAGAAAGAACTCGCCGCCGAGGCTGTCGTCGCCTAGAAAGAGCGGCTCGGGAGCGGGGACGCCGGAGTCGTAGGCCGCGCGGAGCAGCGCGAACTCGAGCGCGCGCGCCATCTGCTTCGGGCCGCCGCGGGTGTCGTGCTGGAGGATCATCGGCGTCAACGCGCCGTCGATCGTGGCGTCGCACGACCACGTCTCGCGCGACGCGCCGCCGGTGAGGCGCCGCAGATCGCTGACGCGCACGCTCGCCGCGCCCGTTGCGCGTACGAGGAACGCTTCGAGATGCGCCGCCGTCTCCTCTGGCGTCACGTCACTTGACCTGGTCGAGATACTCGCTGAGCCCGTAGCCGACGTGGTCGCCGCAGCGGTACTCGGTCATGCCTTCGCCGACGTGCGTCGTCATGCCTTCGCGCCGATTGCGGAGCGGAATGAACGACATCACCTTGCCGCTGACGTCGAGCTTCTCGCCGGTGTCGAGCGTCAGGTGCGCGAGCAGCGACTCGTGGAAGAGGCCATTGTCGGCGAACTTCGTCTCGATGTCGACGGCGGTGATCGTGTGCATGCGGCCATCGCGCACGACGACGCCGCCCTGCGTGCGATGCTCCGGATCGCGCCAGATCGTCGAGACCATCATGCCGAAGTCGGGTGCGAAGTTGATCGTCAGCCAGCGGTAGGAGTAGATCGCCTGCCAGTACCTCGGCCCCCACGAGTGATCGCGCAGACCGAGGCCGTCGATCGCGACGGGCGCCTCGCCTTCGATCTCGACGGTGCCGCGGACGATCATGTGCTGCTCGTAGTGCGCCTTGCCGAACTCCTTCGAGGGGTCGGTGATCTTGTGGCGCGCGCCGGTGCTACCGTAGGCAGGCCCGCCGGCCTCGTGGATGAGGTCGACCTTCACGCGGCGAATCGGATTGTTGCGGAACGCCGTGCCCGGGTCGGCCATCTGCGACGGGTCCTTGAGGTGCACGGCCGAGCCTTCGTACACCGTGCGCAACTTCTCCATCGGCTCGACGACCTCGAACCTCATGCCGCCGGCGTGCATCGCGTCGTTCGATGTGATCTCGGGGCGCTTGTACTGGAAGAGGACGCTGCCATCGGGCATGTACAGCGTCGTCGTCATCTCCGCGTAGCCCTCGTTCGCGCGGTTGCCGAGGCGAAGGAAACCGCCGCTATTGTGCGCCCGGTCGAAGAAGTTGAAGTACATGCTCTCGTTGAAGTTGGATTCCGGCCCGAGAGGATGCGTGTAGTCATCGGTAAGGGCGATGTCGCCGAGGAGTGTCGCGGTCATGTGTGTGCTCCTGCTGCGTTCTGGCTCTCCCGCAGATTACGCCGATTTCGCGGATGCGGGAAGCCGTGCGGGTGGAGGCGGGAAGCGAGAAGCGGGAAGCGAGATGCGGACGTGGCGACTCCGAGGGTAACTCCCTCTCCACGACGTGGAGAGGGCCGGGGTGAGGTACCCGTCTGGCGGAGATGCGGGATGGAGGACTAATCCGGCTGGAACAGCTGAATCGTTACGCCGAGGTTGGACGGATCCACCGACTTCGTAGCGTAGAACTCGGTGATGTGGTTAGGCGCGCCCTGGATATACGGCCCGACTAGGCCGCGGTGTACGCCTTGGAGCGCCGGAACGCACAAATTGTCGATGTCGGTCGTTCTCATCGACGCATCCCCTATGCGGAAGTCCAGTTGGACGCCTGTGTCGTCCGCACGGCCCGCGGGCAGGCTCTCCTGCGTCGCGGCAGCGATCGCCTGGATCCAGGCCTTCTCGCGGCTCGTAATCCACGGAGCCGGACGCCCGGACACCTCGAAGCGGGCGAATGGCGCGTGAGGCTCGACAATCGGTGTACCTGAAAGGCGAATGCGCACTCCCGGCGCGCCCACGCTCTTCGTCGCGCGCAAGGCCGTGATCCACCAGTCATCGGTGCCCCACGGCCCGGGTTGTCCTGAAGGCGACTGAAGAAACACCGCACGGCCCATGCCATCGATGGTCTGCTTGAGCAGATTGTGGAGTGCCACGATGGGCAACCAGCTCGCCTCGACGCTGAAATCTAGCTGGACGCTGCACACTTCTTCGATAGGGCCGCGGGTCCAGGCGTCGGCGCAGCGTTGCGAGACCCGAGTCTTCCACTCTTCGCCCTTCGCCGTCAGCGTGGCGGGGCGTCCTTCGACGACGACATCGAGGTAGCTCGTCATCATCGTCGTCGCTCTCTTGTCGCTACGGCGCGGTCGCGCTGGCGGGCTGGAGCTCAGACTCGGGGATGACGTGCCAGATCTGCGTGGCGGGGTTGGAGTAGGCGAGCTCGAGCGCGCCACCGAGGCCCGAGTCGAACTTGGCGATGCCTTCGGCCGGGTAGTAGTTGCGCTCGACGCTGCCGACGATCACCCACTCGACCCCGTACTTCTCGATGAGCAGGCGGGCGGCCGTGATCTCCTCCGTCGCGTAGAACTGGTCGATGTCCTGGCGGCGTTGCTGGACGCCGGTCGCGAACCGCACCCGCTGCTGCGACTGGTGCCAGTCCCATCCGAGCACCGTCGGCAGGCCGGTATAGATCGCGATGCGGCTGCCGTAGTGATAGAGCGGCGCTTGCGCCTCGATCGTGGTGGGCGAGCCCTTCACGTTCTCGCGTAGCCACGTGATCGCGTCGCGCTCGTACTTCAGGATGTGCTCGCCGCCGCGGCCGTCGCGGTCGTTGAAGTCCTTGTAGACGGCCGCGTCCATGTACTCCATGCCATTGTTGCCCGAACCCTGCGCCGGGTCGAAGCGGTTGTGGAGGCGGGCGCGCGTGCCAAATGCCGGGTACACGGTCGCGAGCAGCACGAACACGACGACCATGAGCCCAAAGGCGTAGCGCGGAACGACAACGAATGCGCGGTTGAGAGACCCGGCGCGTCGCATGAACGCGGCATGCGGCTGCATGACGCCAAAGACGTACCAGGTGCCATACGCCCCCGCGACGCCCCAGAGCATCCAAACGTGCAGGTAGAACTTGAAGACGGTGTTCATCCGGCCGATGTCGCCATCGAGCGTGACGATCTCGACGCCGCCACTGAGGCCGAGGCCGAGCGCAATCATCGCGTACACCAGCAGCATGATCGGGGCGGCCGGCGACGGGTGGCGCAGTTCACGGACGGCCGCTAATCCGACCGCCACGAGTCCGACGGCGGCAAGCGCGATGACACCTCCGCGCTCGCGGAAGACGTCGACGCCGGCGATTTCCCAGTTGTGCGTCGCGAGGGCGATCACCACAACGCCCGCTGCGATCATCGCGAGCAGGAGCGGAGCGGCATCGGCCGGCTTCGGGCGGCGGGAGCCGCCGAAGAAGAGCGAGCGCAGGGTGTAGTTGTGCGTTAGGGAGCGCTGGAGCTGGAATAGCACGAAGCCCGAGAGCATGACGAGCAGGATGCCAAAGTGACTGAGGTAGTCATGCAGCGCCGTCGTCTGATCCGACGCTACGACGCTGCTGTACGGACTGTTGAAGTTGGCGCCAAATGGGGCGAAGAACACGAACGTCAGTACACCCATGACTCCGGCCTTGAACACGCCGGTCGCGATACTGCGCACGGTGAAGCGGCCATCGTGCGCCCGTTCGGCGATGATGAGGCCTGCGGCGCCGATCAGCAGGAACGGCGGGAAGTCCCACGTATTGATCCATCGCAACGCCCCGACGATGAGTCCCAGCAGCACGACCATTGTCCAGTTCGCGATGCTGCGGCGCAGCGCGCTGTTGCCGGGTGCGGTGATCGGATCGAGCCGCGAGAAATTCATCACGACGCCGAGTGCGACGCCGACAGCCGTCATCGCAAACGGAATGGCCATCAAGTGCGCGTGCAGATCGGCGAAGAGGAATGTCCAGAACGGGAACTCCGTAATCGGCGTGACCTCGGTCTGAGGGTTGACAACGTCGATCGCGCGGCTCGGATCCCACCAGTCATAGCGGAACATCGTCTCGCGGAGCGTCGTCGGCCCCGTCGCGATCTCCCAGAATCCGCCCGCGATGTGGAGGAGCGGTCCAAGCCCACGGATGTCCGAATCCCACGGGCTGATCGCTGCGAACTGGGACGCGAGGACGCCGACGGCCTTGAGGTTGCCGGCGATCAAGACGAGGAAGATCGCGCCAAGACCGGCGAGGTTCGGGCCCTTCGCCGAGATGCGGCCGCCGCCCGCGCGCCGCTTCATCATCCGCCGCGTGGACTCAGCGAGGTTGTAGGTGACGGAGAATGTCGCC
>JANPBN010000648.1:0-1691 GCA_031430415.1 Dehalococcoidia bacterium | reverse complement strand
ACGGGCATCGCAATCGACTTCTTCGTCTCGAACGAATGCTTCGCGACGGTGTACGCGAGACTGCCGTTCCCAGGATCGCCGGCGCCCGATGGCGATGGGCAGAAGTACTTCGGGCTCTTCAAGGAGCAGCCGCTCCCGAAGGGTCCGCTTGAGACGCACCGCTACAAGATCACGTACAACCACGGAACGGACGAACTGTTCTTCTACGTCGAGGGCGAACTCGTCAACCGCGAGGTCAAGGTGCCGAAGATGAACTCGTTCATTGCCGCTCTCGGACTGATGACCGAGAAGGACATGGTCGCCGGCACAAGCGTGTCGTGTCACGGCCAGGGGCTGGTGGGCGAGTGGTCTCCTCTGATGATCACGACGAAGCCCGCCTGACGACGCCTCGCCCCGGCCGAGGGGTTGCGCCCCATCAGAGGGGTCGCATCAGCCGCTGCGACCGAGGCCTTTCTTCGCGGCGTAGGCGGCCGCCTCGGAGCGGCGGCTGAAGCCGAGTTTGCCGAGGATGTGGCTGACGTGATTGCGCGCGGTGTTCTCGCTGACGACCAGTTTCGACGCGATCTCCTTGTTCGTTGAGCCCTCGGCGATAAGCGCGAGCACCTCGCGCTCACGATCGGTGAGCAGATCGTGGTCATCGGCGGGTCGCCGGTCGGGGTTCGTGAGACGATCGAGCACACTACGGGTGATCTTTGAGTCGAGCAATGACTCGCCCCGCGCCACGGAGCGCAGCGCCTCGAGCAGCCGCGAGCGCGCCACGTTTTTGAGCACGTAGCCGGCGGCGCCCGCCAGCAGCGCCGCGACGACGGTCTCCTCCTCGGCAAAGGACGTCAGCATCAGCACCTTGGTGTCCGGAAGTTCGTTGCGCACCTCGCGGCATGCTTCGATGCCATCCATGCCGTCCATCCGGACGTCCATCAGGATGATGTCAGGGCGGTGAACCAGCGCCTTGTCGATCGCCTCTCGGCCGTTTCCAGCCTCGGCGACGACGGCGAAGTCTTCCTCGACCTCGAGCGCGGCGCGCAGGCCCATTCTCACGACCTCGTGGTCGTCGACGATCATCAGCCGTGTCTTCATTCGTCATCTCCGATCGGCACAGCGACACTGATTCGCGTCCCGGCGCCTGTTTCGCTTCGCACATCGAGCGTGCCACCGAGTTCCTCGACACGGCGGCGAAGGTTCCCCATGCCGTAGCCGACGCGCCCACCCGGCTCCGCCTCCTGCATCCCGACGCCATCGTCTTCGATGCCGAGTGTGACCGTATCGTCGGCAAACGCGACGCTGATCCGCACATGCTCAGCGTGCGCGTGCCGAAATACGTTGCCGAGGCTCTCCTGCACGATGCGGTAGAGCGCCGCGCTCGTCTCCAGCGGAAGGCGCCGCGTCGATCCAGTGATCGACAGCTCCACGGGCAGGTCCGAGACGGCCTGGAATTCCTTCACCTGCCCTTGAACAGCGCCAGCAAGGCCCTCCTCGCCAAGAACGCTCTCTGGGAGGTGCGGCAATACATCTTCGACCTCCGCCCGCTGCTGAGCGGCGAGGAGGGCCTTGCCGGCGCCGTTCAAGGGCAGGTGAAGGAGTTTCAGGCCGTCTCGGATCTTCCTGTGGAGCTGTCGATCACAGGATCGACGCGGCGGCTTCCTCTGGAAACGAGCGCGGCGCTCTATCGCATCGTGCAGGAGAGCCTCGGC
>JANPBN010000647.1:0-7397 GCA_031430415.1 Dehalococcoidia bacterium | reverse complement strand
TGATCTTTGTCGCGAATCACCTCAACAACGCCGACCCGTGCATCTTGCCAGGTGTGTCGCCGCGGCGGTTGAACATCATGGCGAAGAAGGAGTGGTTCAAGTTGCCGCCCTTTGCGCTGCTGTTCCGCCTGGTAGGAGCCTTTCCGGTCGACCGCTTCGGAGCCGATCGCGGCGCACTCCGAGAGGCCATCGCGATCGTCAATCGCGGCGAACCCCTGCTGATGTTTCCGGAGGGCACACGGAGCAAGGATCGCGTCCTGCACCAGGGATTCGCCGGAGCCGCGCTCATCGCCTACAAGACCGGAGCGCCGATCGTGCCGATCGCGATCACGGGCACCGAGACCATCCCGTGGCCGACGGTGTTCCTGCGTCCGTTCATGGGGCCGCGCGTGACGATCACGTTCGGCAAGCCGTTCTACCCGCCACCGGCCGAGCGCATCACGTCGCAGCAGGCCAAGGATGCGACAGACGACATGATGGCCCACGTAGCGGAGATGCTCCCCGAGAAGTACCGCGGCTTCTACGCGGCCGCCGCGGCCGAGCGCGAAGCGGCGCACGCCCGCGAGGCTGCGCCGGAGCGTGTGTAGGGTCGAGCAACCTCATCCAAGCAGGGGGTACGGCACGGCACGCGAACGGCAACTGATTTTGCTCGGTAATTTTCCCATTTTCCGCGACGCGGCTGGGCTCCTCGACTGTTGGGAGCTTGGTGCACCTTAGTTTCCCACGCCCACGTCGGCTTCGTCGTACGGTCGTGTCACCTAGCGAGGCTCGTACGCGCTCATGCCACATCGTCCTCCGGGGCCGCTGCCTCTCGCTATACTGCATGTGCGTAGACGACACCTTCTCCCGTTACGTCAAGAAAGGCTCCCGCGCGTGCAGGTCATTAAGGCGAAGGAACTCGGGTTCTGTATGGGCGTCCGCCGCGCGGTGGACATGATGGAGGCCGCTTCTGGCGAACTCGGACCCATCACAAGCCTCGGCTCTACGGTGCATAACCCGCAAGTCGTTTCCCGCCTGCGCGAACGCGGCGTCGAGGTCATCGCCACCATCGACCAGATCGACACGCGCCCGGTGGCGATCACGGCCCATGGCGTCGGGCCCCAGGTGTTGGAGCAGCTGCAAGCGCGCGGCGCAGAAATCGTCGACACGACGTGCCCGATCGTCACGCGCGCCCAGCAGTGGTGCAAGAAACTGACCGATGAAGGCTTCGGTGTCATCGTGTTCGGCGACCCGGATCACAAGGAAGTGCGGGGCATCCTGGGCTGGGCGAAGGGCAGGGTCGTGACGATGCGCAGCGAGGACGAGCTGGATGCGCCACTACCGGACTGGATGCCGTCGCGAGTCGGCGTGCTGTCGCAGACGACCGAGACGGAGCATCATTTCGCGCGCTTCGTGCAGAGGTTGCTCACGGTGCACATGGACCGGATCAGCGAACTGCGCGTCATCAACACGCTCTGCAATGCCACGACGAGCCAGCAAGCCGCCACGCAGGAACTCGCGCAGGGCGTCGACCTGATGATTGTCGTCGGCGGCAGGGAGAGCGCCAACACGCGCCACCTCGCCGAGGTAGCCCGCGAACAAGGCGTCGTGACCTACCACGTCGAATCCTCCGCCGAGATCGAAGCGGGCTGGCTGCCCGGCCACGAGCGCGTAGGCGTTGCCGCCGGCGCATCGACGCCAGACGCTGTCATCGACGATGTGATCGCGCGGCTGCACGCGCTCGCGCCGGCATGACGGAGGTCCGTCGTACGCCCAGCACGCGCCGCCCGAACGTGGGCGGCGTTATCGATGCCATCCGCCCGGGGAGCCTCGCTGACGAGATCGGATTACTTCCCGGCGACCGCATTACGGCGATTGGCGGCCGCCAACTACGCGACGCCGTCGACTTCCAGTTCCTGGCCGCCGACGAACTCATCGAGATCGAAGTCGCGCGTGGCGAAGAGCACGAACGCATCGAGATCGAGAAGTATCCCGACGAGGACCTCGGGATCGAGTTCCAGGACGCGGCGTTTGATGGCGTGCGCACGTGCAACAACAGCTGTTTCTTCTGCTTCCTCAAGGGCAATCCCAAAGGCATGCGGAAGACGCTGTACGTGAAGGACGACGACTACCGCCTGAGTTTCTTCCACGGCAACTTCGTCACGCTCACGAATCTCACGGAAGACGATTGGCAGCGCCTCGAAGAGCAGCGGCTAACGCCGATCAACGTGTCCGTCCACGCGACAGAACCGGAGTTGCGCCGCTACCTGCTGGGCAACAAGACGGCGCCCGACATCTGCGCGCAACTCCGGCGACTCGGCGAGCTTGGCATCGAGGCGAACACGCAGGTGGTGCTCTGTCCCGGCGTCAACGACGGCACGGCGCTCGATCGCACCATCTCAGATCTTGCAGCGCTCTATCCCGTCGTGCGGACGATCAGCGTGGTTCCGGTCGGCGCGACGACGTTCGCCGAGGAGCGCATCGAGCGACAACAGCACGGCAACGAGATCGAGGGCTGCACGCCGGCGCATGCAATTGCCGTCCTCGCACAGGTGACGCCGTACCAGAAGCGCTTCAAGAAGGAGCACGGCCGCACGCTCGTCTACCTCGCCGATGAGTACTACCTCATCGCTGGACTCGAACCGCCGGCCGCCGCGCACTACGATGGCTTCCCGCAGTACGAGAACGGCATCGGTATGACGCGCTCTTTGCTCGAGGACTGGAAGAAGGCTCGCCGACGGCTCGCGGCCGCCCCGCTCTCTCGAACTGGCCCGCGAGACGTCACCATCGCCTGTGCGACGCTCATCGCACCCACGCTCGAGCGCATCGCGACCGAACTGCATGAATCGACGGGCGTGAGGCTGACGATTCGGCCCATCGAGAACGAATTCTTCGGCTCTCGGGTGAACGTCTCCGGATTGCTCACCGGGCAGGATTTCGAGCGAGCGCTCTCGGGCGGACCGCTCGGCGACCTGGCGATCCTCCCACGCTACGCCCTCGACTACACCGGCGGCCGCTTCCTCGACGACGCGACGCCCGAGCAACTGCAGGAGACCCTCGGCGTCCCCCTCGCCTTCGCGTCGACGATGCGGGAGGTGGTGGACTTGCTCCGCGAACCGCTAGAATCATCGCAGTTGGCTGGCGCGGCGCAGCGTGTCGGCGCGACGAACGGCAAGGCCTGGGTTGACTATGGACAGGTCATCCCGCTGGAAGGACTGGAGGTGGCGACGTAGCGAGTACGGGGATTCGGACCGGCGCCTGAACATGGGGCCGGGACGCGACCACACCAAGCGCCAGGCGTCCCTCGATGGGACGTGACGAGGGAGAGGCCGATCGAAACACTCGGCGGATGGCCTCTCGGCAAGCACAGTCGATACGGAAGTGACAAAACGCGGCGCGCGAGCGCCCGACAAAGACCTTCCGGCGTGCATTCCCCACTCGCAGACCCTATCGCGACTTGAACGCGCCCGCCTCGCGGGCTTTGCGGGATCGCACGCACAGGGAGTCTGTATGAACAACCGACAACATCGAACGATCGCGTCCGTCTTCGCATCAACGGGGGTGTGCTGATGTGCGGAATCATCGGCTATGCCGGCGACCGGGACGCCGCGCCTCTGCTCCTCGACGGCCTCCAGCGGCTTGAGTATCGCGGCTACGACAGCGCCGGGATCGCGGTGCTGGCCGACGACGCCATCAAGGTCACAAAGGGCGCCGGCAAACTCGCCGTGCTCCGCGCCGCGCTCGAGGGCGCGCATCCGCACGGCAGCACCGGCATCGGGCACACCCGCTGGGCCACGCACGGTAAGCCCACGACCGATAACGCCCATCCCCACCTCGACTGCCGCGATGAGGTGGTCGTCATCCATAACGGCATCGTCGAGAACTACCTCGCACTGCGCGCCGAGCTGCGCACACGCGGCCACGACCTGCGATCCGAGACCGACACGGAGGTGCTGCCGCATCTCATCGAGACGTATCTCGACGAAGGCGACGACCTGCTCACGGCGTTTCGGCACACGCTCACACGTATCGAAGGCGCACACGCCATCGTCGTGATGTCGAAGCGCGAACCGGGACTGATCCTTGCCGCGCGCGCGGGCAACGCTGGTGGCGTCGTCATTGGCTACGGCACGGACGAGATGTTCGTCTCGAGCGACCTGGCCGCGCTCCTGAGCGAGACGCAACGGGTCGCGTTCCTCGCCGATGGCGAGATCGCCTGTGTCACTCGTGGAGGCGTCGAGTACGTCCGCACCGAGGACGCATCCGTGGTTGAGAAGCAGCCACAGGTCGTGCCGTACGACCCGGCCTCGGCGGCCAAGGGCGCCTACAAGCACTTCATGCTCAAGGAGATCGCCGAGCAGCCTCAGTGCCTGATCGATACCTTCCGTGGACGGGCGATTTTCGAGCCGCCCGGCGTGGATCTCGAAGACATTCAGATCTCTGATGACGTGTTCCGCTCCATCACGCGGGTAATGCTCATCGGCATGGGCACAAGCATGCACGCGGCGATGGTCGGCCGCACCTACTTTGAACGGATCGCCGGCATTCCGGCCGAGGTCGACAACTCATCGGAGTTCCGCTACCGCGACGCGCTCGTCGGTCCCGATACGCTCGTGATCTCCGTCGCCCAGTCCGGTGAGACGGTGGACACGCTCGAGGCGATGGCCGACGCGAAGCGGCGGGGCGCGCCGCAGATCACGATCTGCAACACGCCGGGCGCTCAGACGACGCGCGTGGCCGACGGCTACGTCCTGACGCGCTGCGGCCCGGAGGTCGCGGTCGCCAGCACGAAGACGCTGACGGCGTCGATCACGGCGCTCTACTTGCTCGCCTGTCAGATCGGGCGCGTACGCGGCGTCGTCGATGATGCGCGGATGGCGATCCTGCTCGACGACCTCGCGCACCTGCCGGGCAAACTCGGACGCGTCTTGACTCTCGAGCCGGCGATAGCGGAGATCGCCGCCAAGCTCTCGGCGCACGAAGACTTTCTCTTTCTCGCACGGGGGTTGCAGTACCCGATGGCGATGGAAGGTGCGCTCAAGCTCAAGGAGGTCAGCTACATTCACGCCGAAGGCTATCCCGCCGGCGAGATGAAGCACGGCCCGATCGCGCTCATCGACAAGTCGATGCCGGTGGTGGCGCTCGCTCTGGACGATGGCACGCGCGAGAAGATGCTCTCGAATATCGAGCAGGTGCGAGCCCGCGACGGCATCGTCATCGGCGTTGTGACCGAGGGCGATTCGGAGATCGCGTCGAAGTGCGCCGCCAGCATCGCGCTCCCGCCGTGCTCCGCGCTGCTGTATCCCATTCTCAGCGCCGTGCCGATGCAGCTGCTCTCGTATCACATCGCTGTCCGCCGCGGCTGCGACGTCGACCAGCCGCGCAACCTCGCGAAGACGGTGACGGTGGAGTAACCGGTTGATCTCCCGCTGCCGGGCAGTTAGTGTATCTATGACACTAAGTCACTCCGGCGGCGGGAGACAATCGTGACCCAGCGCTACGACTACATCGTCATCGGATCCGGGATTGCGGGGCTATACGCGGCGCTGCTCGCGCGGAAGTACGGCACCGTTTGCATCCTCACCAAGGGATCGATCGACGAGTGCAATACGAAGTACGCCCAGGGCGGCATCGCCGCCGCCGTCGGCGCCGATGACGACCCGGAACTCCACTATCGCGACACGATCGAGGCCGGCGCGGGACTCGTCGATGCCGACGCGGCGCGGATTCTCGTCGATGCGGCCGCCGACCGCATTCACGATCTGGTCACCTTCGGCGTGCCGTTCGACAGCGCCGATGGCGAGGTCGCGCTCGGCCGCGAAGCCGCGCACAGCCGCAACCGCATCCTCCACGCGGGCGGCGACTCGACCGGCGCCCACATTGAGATATCGCTCAGCGGCGTGGCACAGATGTCGAACATCGTCATCAAGGAGCACGTCCAGGTCGAGGAGATCGTCGTCGAACACGGGCGCGCGTGCGGCCTGATGGGGCTCGACGCTCGCACCGGCGAGACCGAACGCTTCGACGCTGGCGCCATCGTCCTCGCGACCGGGGGCTGTGGCCAGCTCTTCCGCGTCAGCACGAACCCGGCCGTCGCGACGGGCGACGGCGTCGCGCTCGCCTACCGGGCCGGCGCCGAGGTGCAGGACATGGAGTTCATCCAGTTCCACCCCACCGCGCTGCGCCTGCCCGGTGTGCCGATCTTCCTCATCTCCGAAGCCGTGCGCGGCGAGGGCGGCGTCCTCCGGAATCGCGAGGGCGAGCGATTCATGCCGCGGTACCACGAGTCAGCTGAACTGGCACCACGCGACGTCGTCGCCCGCGCGATCGTCGCGGAGATGCAGCGTACGGGCGATGACCGGGTGTATCTCGATATCACCCACCTCGCGCCGGAACGCATCACGGCACGGTTCCCGCAGATCTATCGCTATTGCAAGACACACGGCGTCGACATCACGAAGGAATCCGCACCGGTGTCGCCGGCGGCCCACTACATCATGGGCGGCGTGCGGACGAACACATGGGGCGAAACCACGATCCCGGGCCTCTACGCCTGCGGCGAGGCAGCATGCACGGGCGTCCACGGGGCGAACCGCCTCGCCAGCAACTCATTGCTCGAGACGGTCGTCTTTGCGAAGCGCATCGTCGAGCGCACACTGGTGTCGCCAGACAGCGCCGCCGATCCGATGCCGGACGCGCGACCATTGCCGCCCTTCGCGGCTGAATCCAGCGCTGCGCCGGATCGTGCTTCGCTGCAGGCGCTGATGTGGGATAAGGTGGGAATCGTGAGAGACGGTGGCGGACTGGAGGAGGCGACCGGGCAACTCACGGCCTGGCGTGCGGCGCTTCCAGAGCCGAACGACCGGCCTTCACACGAACTGGCGAACATGCTGCTCGCTGGCCACCTGATGGCCCAGGCGGCGCTCATCCGCGAGGAGAGCCGCGGGGCGCACTACCGAACCGATTTCCCCGAGCCGCGCGACGAATGGCGGCGCCACATCACGTTCAGACGAGGAGCGTAGCCCGTGCCCACAGAACTCCGCCCGATTCCACCCGCAATTGTCGATGACGCCGTCATGGCGGCGCTGGACGAGGACGGGGCGTTCAACGACATCACGACGGCCGCGCTCGTCGGGCAAGAGCAGTGGGGTCGTGGCGTGCTGGTCGCGAAGCAAGACGGCGTCATCGCGGGACTTCCGGTTGCTGCTGCCGCCATGACGGCGATCGACGATGAAGTCTCGTTCGACACGTTCGTGCTCGATGGCGAACGCGTCACCGCCGGCACCGAACTCGCCGAGATCGAAGGCCGCATCGCGCCGATCCTGTCGTGTGAGCGCGTCGCCCTCAACTTTTTGCAGCGCATGTCCGGCATCGCCACCGTCACGCGCGACTTCGTTGACGCCGTGAGCGGCACGAAG
>JANPBN010000646.1:0-4607 GCA_031430415.1 Dehalococcoidia bacterium | reverse complement strand
GAACTACGTGAAGGCGGCCGGGAAGGGCGTCCTGAAAGTGATGTCCAAGATGGGCATCTCCACGGTGGCGTCGTATCGCGCCGCGCAGGTGTTCGAAGCGATCGGCCTCGGCCACGAACTCGTCGACGAGTACTTCACGGGAACCGTCTCACGACTTGGCGGTATCGGCCTCGACCAGATTGCCGAGGAAGTCGCCCGACGCCACCATCGCGCCTACTCCCCGCGCCCGGCGGAGCTTGCGCACCGCGACCTCGAGCTTGGCGGCGAGTATCAGTGGCGGCGCGAAGGGGAGTATCACCTCTTCAATCCCGACACGGTGTTCAAGCTTCAGCACGCGACGCGCGCGAAGCGGTACGACATCTACAAGGAGTACACGCGCCTCGTCGATGATCAGTCGAGACGTCTGGCGACGCTTCGTGGACTCTTCACGCTCCGCGAGGATGTCCGTCCCCCTGTGCCCATCGACGAGGTCGAGCCCGTCGAAGCGATCATCAAGCGCTTCGCTACAGGCGCCATGTCGTATGGCTCGATCTCTAAGGAAGTACACGAAAATCTCGCCATCGCGATGAACCGCATAGGCGCCAAGTCCAACACGGGCGAAGGCGGCGAAGATGCCGATCGCTACGTGCGCGATGCGAACGGCGACTTGCGCCGCTCCGCCGTGCACCAGGTCGCGTCCGGACGGTTCGGCGTCACGTCGGAATATCTCGTGAACGCCGACGACCTGCAGATCAAGATGGCGCAGGGCGCCAAGCCCGGTGAGGGTGGCCAGCTGGCCGGCATCAAGGTGTATCCGTGGATCGCCAAGACGCGCAACTCCACGCCGGGCGTCGGGCTGATCAGTCCACCGCCGCACCACGACATCTATTCGATCGAGGACATTAAGCAGCTGATCCACGACCTTAAGAACTCCAACCCGGCAGCGCGGGTGCATGTGAAGCTCGTTGCGCAGGTCGGCGTCGGCACCGTCGCCGCCGGCGTCGCCAAGGCCCACAGCGATGTCGTCCTCATCTCGGGACACGATGGCGGCACCGGCGCATCGCCGCTCACGTCGATCAAGCACGCCGGTGCGCCGTGGGAGCTCGGGCTCGCCGAGACTCAGCAGACGCTGATGCGAAATGGCCTGCGCGACCGCATCGTGGTTCAGGTCGATGGTCAGCTGAAGACGGGCCGCGACGTCATCATCGCAGCGCTGCTTGGCGGCGAGGAGTTCGGCTTCGGCACGGCGCCGCTCGTCGTGAGCGGCTGCGTCATGATGCGCGTCTGTCACCTCGACACCTGCCCGGTCGGCATCGCGACGCAGAATCCTGAGCTGCGCAAGCGCTTTGCGGGAAAGCCGGAGTTCGTCGTCAACTTCTTCGAGTTCATCGCCGAGGAAGTCCGCGAGTACCTGGCAGCGCTCGGCTTCCGCTCGATCGCCGAGGCGATTGGCCACACGGAGATGATCGATGTACGCGAGGCGATCTGCCATTGGAAGGCCGACGGCCTCGACCTGACGCCGATTCTGGCCGAAGCCGAGAACCCCTACGAAGGACAGGATCGCTACGCCACGCGTGGACAAGAGCACGGCCTCGACCGCGCACTCGATGTCCAACTGATCGAGCGCTCCGCCGCTGCGCTCGCCGATGGCACGCCGGTCGAGAACGAAGCAGACGTACACAACACCAACCGCTCTGTCGGCACGATGCTCGGATCGGAACTGACGAAGCGCTATGGCGGTCAGGGCCTTCCCGACAACACGATCCGGATTCACCTGCGCGGATCGGCGGGCCAGAGTTTCGCCGCATTCGTGCCGCGCGGCATCACGCTGCGCCTCGAGGGCGATGCGAACGATTACACCGGCAAGGGGCTGTCCGGCGGCATCCTCATCGTCCACCCGGATCGCGATGCGCTCTTCGTTGCCGAGGACAACGTCATCGCCGGCAACGTCGTCCTGTACGGCGCAACGTCGGGCGAGGCGTATCTCCGTGGCATCGTCGGCGAACGGTTCTGCGTGCGCAACTCCGGCGCCACCGCCGTCACCGAGGGCATCGGCGATCACGGATGCGAATACATGACCGGTGGCCGCGTCGTCGTCCTTGGGCCAACGGGCCGGAACTTCGCGGCGGGCATGTCCGGCGGTATCGCCTATGTCTACGACCCTGACGACCACTTCCCGGCGCTCGTGAACTACCAGATGGTCGAACTCGAGCCGCTGAACGCTGCCGACCGCGAGTGGCTGCGCGCCACCGTCGAGCGTCACCGCGAACTCACTGGTTCGGACGTCGCTGATCTGCTCCTCTCCCAATGGGAGAGCGAAGTCGCGTCGTTCCGCAAGGTCATGCCTTCTGACTACAAGCGTGTGCTTGCCGTCATCGAGGACGCCGCCGCCTCCGGCCTGTCCGAAGAGAAGACGCTCCAGCGGGTGATGGCGGCAGCGCATGGGTGAGACGACCGGCTTCATCAAGTGGCGACGCATGGGCCCCACGCGGCGACCTGTAGCCCTCCGGCTCCACGACTGGAACGAGGTCTACGAGCCTTTCGACCGCAAAACGCTCAAGGAGCAGGCCGGCCGCTGCATGGACTGCGGCATTCCGTTCTGCAACAACGGCTGCCCGCTCGGCAATCTCATTCCCGACTGGAACGACCTCGTTTATCGCGAGCACTGGCAGGAGGCGATCGAGCGGCTCCACGCGACGAACAACTTCCCCGAGTTCACCGGGCGTCTGTGCCCGGCGCCGTGCGAGGCATCGTGCGTGCTCGGCATCAATCAGGATCCCGTGACCATCAAGCAGGTCGAAGTCGAGATCGTCGACCGTGCCTGGGCCGAGGGCTGGATCGAGCCCGTGATCTCTAAGGTGCGCACCGGCAAGCGCGTCGCAGTCGTCGGATCCGGCCCCGCCGGACTCGCCGCGGCCCAGCAACTGACGCGCGCCGGCCACGATGTCGTGGTGTTCGAGCGTGACGATCGGATCGGTGGACTGCTCCGGTACGGCATCCCCGAATTCAAGATGGAAAAGCGCCATCTCGACCGTCGCCTCGCGCAGATGCGCGCCGAAGGCACCGAGTTCCGGGTGAATGCCAACGTTGGCCGCAACGTCCCCGCGTCCGAACTGGCCGGCTTCGATGCCACGGTCCTCGCGGGGGGCGCGACCGCTGCGCGCGATCTGCCGATCCCCGGACGGGAACTGAGCGGCATCCACCAGGCGATGGAGTACCTGCCCATCAGTAATCACGTGCAGCAAGGTGATCTCGCTGCGCCCACCATCACGGCCGCCGGGAAGCGTGTCGTCATCATCGGCGGCGGCGACACCGGCGCCGACTGCCTCGGGACGGCGCACCGGCAGGGCGCCGAGTCCGTGCATCAGTTCGAGATTCTGCCCCGTCCGCCTGAGAGCCGCGCCGCGACGAATCCGTGGCCGACCTGGTCAAACATCTTCCGCGTCTCGTCGGCGCACGAGGAGGGCGGTGATCGCGTCTACAGCGTCAACACGGAGCGCTTCGTCGGTGACGGCGATGGCAACGTGCGCGCTCTCGTGGCGCACGAAGTCGAGATGGTCGACGGGCGATTCTCGAAGATCGCCGGCACCGACTTCGAGCTTCCCTGCGAACTCGTCCTGCTGGCGATGGGCTTCCTCGGCCCCGAGCGAGAAGGACTGATCGAGTCCCTTGGCGTCGCGCTCGACCCACGGGGCAACGTGGCGCGAGATGCGTCGTTCATGACGAGCGTTCCGAGCATGTTCGCCTGTGGTGACATGGGCCGCGGCCAGAGCCTCATCGTTTGGGCGATCGCCGAAGGCCGCGCCTGCGCCGCTGGCGTCGATCGCCTGCTCGCGGGCGAAACGCAGCTCCCTGCGCCGATCGAGCCGACCGCGCGCCCGCTGCTGTAGCGTGCCAGGCGAAGGCAAGATCTACCGCCATCCGACGAATCCGGTCGAGCGTCTTCGCCTGATGCACGGTTATCCTGAGCACCCGACCCCGGTCAAACGAGGACCGTATGTGGTCGTTACCAAGGATGACGGGTCTCCAAGCCGCCTCATCCCACTGAAGGGAAACCCGACACTCGATCCCGGCTACAAGGAACCGCCTGGTCGTGACTCGGCGACGCCGCTGCGTCGCCTTCTACTAGACTACATCGAGGATGACTACTACAGCCTGTCGGAGGTCGCGTTCATCGTCGCCCGTGCCGTCGGACAAGAAGATCCGCCGCTCGATCTGACTATCTCGCAAGAGCTGGTTCGTGGCCTGATTGGCGATGGCCTCGCCCGCCTCTGTCTTGGGCTGACTTTCCAGGGAGATGAACAGGAGATTGTGCCGACTGACATCGATTCCTGGCTCAAGGGCGAGCACTGGGAGAAGCCCGTGCCGGGCGCGGGCCACGTGAGGCTCATCATCACGCCGGCCGGCGAACGCGAACATCTTCTGAACTGATGGGCTCCAAGGCCTGATACACTGACGTCGACACGGGCCTGATCACCAGATCAGGCCCCGTTCGTGTTGTCGGCGAAAGGTGTCCATGGACCTTTCGGCGTTATTGCCCGTCATCGATGAGGCGGTCGGGCTTCCCCGCCTGCGCCGCCGCATGTCCCGCGAACAGCACCTGCTCCTGGGCGTCAGCGAAGGCGCGA
>JANPBN010000645.1:0-9740 GCA_031430415.1 Dehalococcoidia bacterium | reverse complement strand
GCGCGCAAGTCGCGCCCTTCCAGCGCCGGTGTCAGCACGTCGCCGACAAGCTTCACGTAGCCCAGTGCGCCGTACTCAAAGATCTCGCCGGGAGTCGTGTACCAGCGCGGCAGCGGGATCGGCGCCGTCACGCGCGGCGCGAGCGACGGCAGCAGCCGATGCTCCATCGCATAGCTGCGCGCCGCGTCCGTCGTCGTGCCGATGCGGAACACGAGCCCCGTATCGGTCTCGATTGCCACGCTATCGAACCCCGATCCGAGGATCGCGAGCGACGCGAACGCCACGTCCGGAAACGCCGACCGCAGGCGCGCCGCGATGTCATCCAGATCAACCATCATCACCGCAGATTAACCGACGGTCATCTCTGCTGTTTGTTGTTTGCTGTTCGCCGCGTCTACCCCAGCACCGCGCCGAGCAGGTCCAGCATCAGCTTGCTGGCGATGCGCACGGTGACGCCCGCCGCGTCGTACACCGGGTCGACTTCCGTCACATCGAAGCCGACGACTTCGTAGCGTGAGGCGACGATGCGCAGCGCCTCGCGCAGCTGGTAGTACGTGATGCCGCCAGGCTCCGGATATCCCGTCCCGGGCGCACCCGACGGATCGAGCACATCAATGTCGATCGTCACGTACGCCGCTCCGCCGCCCGGCACACCTGCCAACGCCACTTCGACGCTCTCCCGGAGCATGCGATCCGCCGGCACGATGATGACGCCGTTGCGCTGCGCCGCCTCGTACGGTTCGAAGTGTTCGAGCACGCCGCGCAGACCGATGTTGACGATCTGTCGCACGTGCGGCAGTTCGCTCGATCGCCGCATGTGATTGTCGTGCGAATAGCGGACGCCGTGCTTCTCGTCGGTATAGTCCTGGTGCGCATCGAACTGGACGAGCGTCAGCGGCGTATCGTCGAAAGCGCGGACGATCGGATACGTGACGGCGTGGTCGCCGCCGACGAACACGGGTAGCCGACAGTGCCTCCGGACGATGCGCGCCGCCTGCGTGATCGCCTCGAAGTTCTCCAGCAGATCGACCGTGCGCACGTCGACATCGCCAACGTCCGCCATCGACACGCCTTCGAGCATGCGCACGCCGCTCTCGGCGTCGATCCAACCGCTCCAGAACTCATCCGGGCGGTACCGCATCGATGCATCGCGCAGCGCGGCGGGCCCAAATCGCGCGCCCGGGCGGTCGTTCGTGCCGGCGTCGAACGGTATGCCGACAAACCCCACATCCGCCTGCCACTCGTCGAGGTCTTCGACGATCGGCGACGCGAAAAACGACGCGAACCCGTGGCGCATCACGCCCTGCGCATGAGCCGGGCTGAACGACGATGATGGATTGCGAAAGACGCTCGTCATGGTCGACCCTCAACGCAAAGACGCAAAGGGCGCAAAGCTCTCTGTGAGCCCACGAGAATCCCTTGCGTCCTCAGCGTCTTTGCGTTGCAACCATCAATCATCGATCTGGGCCTTCTGGAGCTTGCCGCTGTAGTCCACATACACAGACTTCCACTCCGTGAACGTCTCCAGCGCCGCCGTGCCCGCCTCGCGGTGCCCGTTGCCGGTGCCGCGCACCCCGCCGAACGGCAGATGCACCTCGGCGCCGATCGTGCCCGCGTTCACGTAGACGATGCCAGTCTCGATCCGCTCGATCGCCCGGAAGGCGCGATTCACGTCTCGCGTATATATCGACGAACTGAGCCCGTACGGTACTCCGTTATTCACCTCGACGGCTTCGTCGAGACTCCCTACGCGAATCAGCGCGGTTACGGGCCCGAAGATCTCTTCCTGTGCGATTCGCATGGAACGCGTCACGTCCGCAAACACGGTCGGGCGGAAGAAGTGCCCACCAAGGCCCTCGACGGTCGCGACGCCTCCACCGCACGCCAGCGTCGCCCCTTCGTCGCGGCCGATGTCGATGTATGACGAGATCTTCGCCAGTTGCGATGCGTTGATCACCGGCCCGACGTCCGTCGCCGCGTCGAGGCCATCGCCGAGGCGCAGCGCGTCGGCGCGCGCCACCAGCTTCGACGCGAATTCGTCGTACACGGCCTCGTGGACGATAACCCGGCTTGCCGCCGTGCACCGCTGGCCCGTGGTGCCGAAGGCGCTCCAGATCGCTCCATCGATCGCTAACGAGACGTCGGCGTCATCGAGCACGATAATGGCGTTCTTGCCGCCCATCTCGAGCGAGACTTGCTTGCCCATATCCGCGCACGTCATCGCGATCTGCCGCCCGACGGCGTTCGATCCCGTGAACGAGATCGCCGTCACATCCGGATGCGCAATGATCGCCTGCCCGACGTCCGCGCCCTCGCCGTGGACGAGGTTGACGACGCCCGGCGGCAGCCCCGCCTCGTCCAGCGCCGCGACGAGATTGTGCGCGCTCTTCGGCGAAAACTGCGACGGCTTCAAGACGACCGTGTTTCCGGTGACGATCGCCGGCATGATCTTCCAGGATGGAATGGCCATCGGAAAGTTCCAGGGCGTGATCAGACCGACGACGCCGATGGGCGCGCGCACCGACATCGCGAACTTGTCGGGCAATTCCGAAGGCGTCGTCTGCCCGAAGGCGCGACGGCCCTCCCCCGCCATGTAGTACGTCATGTCGATGGCTTCTTGTATATCCCCGCGCGCTTCCTTGAGGACCTTCCCCATCTCCTCGGTCAATTCGCGCGAAAAGCGCTCCTTGTCGCGAATCAGGATCTCGGCGCACCGAAACAGGATCTCGCCGCGCTTGGGCGCGGGCACCCGACGCCACGACGCCAGCGCCTCTCGCGCAGCGGCGACAGCGTCTGCGACATCGTCGGAGTTGGAGTGGGGGTAGGAGCCGGTGTCGGTTCCGGTGGCCGGGTTGTCGCGCGAAAAGCGCCCGCCCGATCGCGCTTCGACCCAGCGCCGGCCGATGTAGTTCTCGTATTGCTCCGCCATGCCGGTACCTCTCGCCACTAGGACGGAACCCCGAAGGCATCGTCTCAGCCCAGTCTAACTCTCGGCCGGGAGCGGATTCGCGAGAGTGGCGGCGCACCCGAGAGGGCGGAAGACTCGACGAACGCAGCAAACGGCGGACGGGACACTCTGCTCCCCTTCCCTTGAGGGAAGGGGCCGGGGGTTAGGTCACCAACGCCGCAGCGGATACGGCTCGCCGTCGATGATGAACCGCTTCGGCGTCGCGTTCCCGAAGCGGTCCACCGTCACCGCGACCGCGATGTCGTGCCCGTCGCCACTCGGCAGCGAGGCGGCAGCGGATGCTGGGATGTAGATCCGCTCGATGCCAAACCGCAGTCTCGCACCAGCATCGGTCGAGCGGTACTGGTAGGTGACGTCGGCCTTGATCAGCACGGTCTCGTCCCGCGTGCGCTCGCGATTGTCGTGCACCGCGATCGCCGTCCAGCGCCCTTGCGCACCTTCCCGCATCTCAACGTAGACGGGTTCGTAGGCCCCGTCGTCCCAGATTGCGCCGTACGGCTCAATGAGCGAGATGTCGTACGTCACCTCGGAACCGGACACGAGCGCGCTCGGCCTGCCCTCCGCCGTACGCAGCACGATCGTCTCGGCCGTGAGGGCGGTGTACGCCTTGAACCCGACGATGCAAAGGAGCACCGCAATCTGCAGACCAGCGACAATCGCAAGCTTCACGAGCGGCTTCATCACAGCACCTCCGTCGCGCCGGTGGCGGGCGGCGGCGGGAGCGCCGGATCGTCCATCCCGGCGAGCAGACTCCGTCGCACGCGTTCGAGGCCCAGCGCCAGCGCCAGCAGCAGCGCCCCGCCGACCAGGAAGAAGGCCGCCTGCGACCCCGTGTCCCAGAAGTAGTCGCAGTACCGTGTGAGCAACCCCAGCGCGACGACCAGGAGCCCCAGGTTCACCTGCCGCTCATCAGCGCTCAAGTAACCACGTGTCACGAGCCCAGCCGCGATGGCGAAGTAGATCGCCGTAAAGAGGAAGGCGTATCCGGTCCACTCCGGCCACGTCGCGACAATCGCACCGACGGCAAGAATGCCGAGCATGACGCCGCCCTCGATGTCATTCTCGATACCGCGGCCCCGCGCCAGCCACTGCGCCAGCGTCAGCACGGCGGCGATGCCCGTCGCAACGTAGACGATGTTCGGCGCCGAGAACGACTCGAAGCTCGAACGAACAACCTCGTCCCATAACCATTCGAAGCTGAACGTGTAGACCAGTCCCAGCAGCACGAGCAGGCCCGCAAGCATGTACATCTCGCCGTACCGCTCGAGGCGCTGTCGCAGCGCGTGGCCGCGCCCCACGGCATACAGGGCCACCGCGAAGGCGCCGATCACGATCAGCGATGCTTCCGCTTCGGGTGAATCGGGATAGCGCGATTCCAACTCCGCTATGACCCAGCCGACCAGCACGCCGATGCCGAGAAGAAGCACGATGCGCGACTCAAAGAGATACGCCAGCGGAAACGCGCCCAATGCGGCGATCAGGATCAAGATCGGGTTGTCGATGGGCATGCCGTAGATCTGCGGCAGCAGGAACACCGCTGCGACATAGATCAGGTAGCCCAGCAGCAGAAACGCGGACCCGACACGCTGCATCTCAAACCGATAGATAAGCGCATAACCAAACCCGTATGACGCAAGCATCGCGCCGATCAGCATGGCGGCGCGCAGACCGTCCGGGATCGTGTCCCATTGCGTGCCGATGAGGAGCAGCACGCCGGCCCCAAGCACGAGCGCACCGATGACGGAGACGGCCGTCACCAGCCACCCCATCCGGAGCGCCCCGACGAGTCGCGGCTCACCCGCGCCGATGCGCGCCAGGATCGCCCGTTCCTGTGCGGCCTCGATCACCCCATCCCGCCGCCATCCAGCCACATCTTGGCTCAGTCGTTCGCGGTATGCGTTCTCATCCATACAGCCAGTGTCGCGCCGAGGGCTTGCCGCCGCCAGAGTCATATGCCCCATGCGTGCCGTGGTGCACTCGGACTACGGCGCCCTGGCATGAGGACAGCTGGCGCCGGGCCAACCCGAATCTGTATCCATCTGGTTCGACCCGCTACAATGACCGCCTATGCTCGAAGCTCTCTCCGACAAGCTCTCCGGCGTCTTCCAGAAGCTTGGCTCCCACGGCACCATCGGCGAAAAGGACCTCGACGAAGCTATGCGCGAGGTGCGTATCGCCTTGCTCGAAGCCGACGTCAACTTCAAGGTCGTCCGCCAGTTCATCGCGTCCGTGCGCGAACGGGCGCTCGGCGCCGAGGTGCTGCAGAGCCTGACCGGGCCGCAGCAGGTCATCGGCATCGTCAACGAAGAGCTGGTTAACATCCTCGGCGGGGCGGCTTCGACACTACAACTCGCGTCCAAGCCACCGACGGTGATCATGCTCGTCGGCCTCAAGGGCAGCGGCAAGACCACCACCGCCGCGAAGCTCGCGCTCCATCTGCGCAAGAGCGGCGCCCGACCACTGCTCGTCGCCGCCGACCCCTACCGGATGGCCGCCGGCGAGCAGCTGAAGTCGCTTGGCCGTCAGTTGGGCATGCCCGTCTTTCAGGGCGAGGAGGGGCAGAAGCTGCCCGAACTCTGCGAAGCGTCGCTCAAGGACGCCCAGCGCCAAGGCGCGACCGTCGTCATCGTAGACACCGCCGGCCGCTCGACCATCGACGAAGACATGATGAGCGAAGTCTCGGCGATGAGCGCCGCGCTCAAGCCGCACGAGACCATCCTCGTCCTCGACGCCATGACCGGCCAGGAGGCCGTCAACGTCGCGACGGAGTTCCACAACCAGCTCAACGTCACCGGCATCATCGTCTCGAAGATGGATGGCGATGCGCGCGGTGGCGCGGTTCTCTCCATTCGCGCCGTCAGCGGCCTGCCCGTGAAGTTCATCGGCACCGGCGAGAAGGCCGACGCGCTGGAGCCGTTCTACCCGGATCGCTTCGCCTCCCGAATCCTAGGCATGGGCGACATGCTCGGACTCATCGAGCGCGCGAAGGAAGCCATCTCCGACCAGGACGTGAAGTCCATCGAGAAGAAGATGAAGGCGAAGAGCCTCGATCTCGAGGACTTCCTCGCGCAGTTCCAGCGGATCAAGAAGATGGGCCCGCTGAGCCAGCTGGTAGATATGATCCCCGGTGCCGGGGCCATCAAGAAGCAGATGAAGGTTGACAGCTTCGACGACGGCTTCTGGGGCAAAGCCGAGGCTGTCGTATACTCAATGACACCCGAGGAGCGGAAGCACCCGGAGATCATCAACGGCAGCCGGCGGAAGCGCATCGCTACCGGCAGCGGTACCACGCCGCAAGAAGTGAATCAGTTGCTGAACCAGTGGAAAGAGGCGAAGAAGATCATGCAGGGCTTCGCCAGCAACCGCTCCGGGTTCCTCAACATATTTGGAGGACGCTAACAGTGCTACGCATCCGTCTCCGCCGCATCGGCAAGAAGAAGCAGCCGCAATACCGTCTCGTCATCGCCGACTCGCACGCCCCGCGCGATGGTGCGTTCATCGAGACGGTCGGCACGTACAACCCGCTGACGGATCCGGCGACCATCGAGGTCAACGAAGAGCGCGTGAAAGAATGGCTCAGCAAGGGTGCTGTCCCGTCCGAGCGCGCCGTCAAGATTCTTGCAAGCAAGGGTCTCGTGCCGGCGCCCGTGTACGCGCCCAAGCCGAAGAAGGCCGCGGCCGAAGCGGAGGCGTAGTTCGATGAAGGACCTCATCGAGTACGTCGCGAAAGCCCTCGTCGATAAGCCGGATGACGTGAAGGTCACCGAGGCCGATGACCGCGGTCGCGTCATCATCCACCTCGAGGTGGCCGAAGACGACTACGGCAAGGTCATCGGCAAAGGTGGCCGGATCGCGCAGTCGATGCGCGCGCTGCTGAAGGTGTCCGCGGTTCGCAGCGAGGCGTACGCGTCGCTCGAGATCGGCGAATAGCGCTGCCGTCGCCACGCACCCCCCGCCCCCGCATCCGACGCGCTCCCACGGGATCGCCGCGCCCCGCCGCCACGACGCCGGCGACCGCTGAATCCGTTGTCGCACAACCGCCCGGGCCACCGACGCCCATCCCCGCACGTAAGCCCCAGTCCGAGCCGGATGCAGGATACGTCGCGGTCGGGCGCGTGCTGGGTCCGTTCGGGCTGCTCGGCGAGATGAAGGTGCAGAGCCTCACCGACAACGCCGAACGCTTCGCGCCGAAGTCGAAGCTCTGGGCCGGCCTGCAACCCGTGACCGTATCGTCGTCTCGCGAGGCGCAAGGCAACGTCTACCTCAAGTTCAAGGGTTACCCCGACCGCGACAGCATCGACAAGTTTCGTCACGCGATGCTGCAGATCCCGGAAGCGGCGTTGCCTGCGCTTCCCGAAGGCGAGTTCTACCGCTTTCAACTCATCGGCCTCAACGTCGTCACGGCAGATGGCGCGGCGCTGGGCACGCTCGACGAGATCATCGAGACCGGCGCCAACGACGTCTACCGCGTCCGCACCCCGGAGGGCGCCGATATCCTCCTCCCCGCCCTCGACGACGTGATCCTGGCCATTGACCTCGCCGAGAAGCGCATGACGGTCGACCCGCCGGCCTGGCGATAGTTGGTCCTAGACGTTGGAGGTGGGACGCTGGTCAGAGGCCCGCACCAGTCTCAACGGGCGAAACTGCCGGTCACTCCTTCAGCGTGTCGATCACGCTGATCCCCGTTCGTCGTATGGTCGGACGGAGACGTGATCCGTCGCACTGAGACAAGGAGACACCTCCATGCGCTACATGTTCCTCATCTACGAGCCCGAGTCGGACGCCGCGCCAGATCCCGCCGTCTACGCCGAGTACGGCGCATTCACGGCCGACGTGGAAAGCAAGGGGCTCCTGAAGGGCGGCGACCCGCTGCACCCGACATCGACCGCAACGACCGTTCGCGTCCGCAACGGCAACGCCGTCTCGACCGACGGCCCGTTCGCGGAAACCAAGGAGCAGCTCGGCGGCTACTACGTCCTCGAATGCAAGGACCTCGATGAGGCGATTACGTACGCCGGTAAGATCCCGAGCGCGCGTGTCGGCTCCATCGAGATCCGCCCGATCATGGAGATGTAGGTCGGTGGTTGCACCGACGCAGGCGACGAAGACAGCGGAGGCAACGCATGAAGTTCATCGCATTGATCTACGTCACGCCCGAGGCGGCCGCCGGAGGCGATCCCGCTGACATTGAAGCCCATCTCGATTTCGCCGCTGGCGCGAGCCGGGCGGGCACGTACGTCACCTGCGACGGGCTCGAACCGCCTCCCGCAGCGAAGTCCGTGCGCGTTCGCGGAGGCCGGGTGCAGGTCAGCGACGGCCCGTTCGCCGAAACGAAAGAGGTCCTCGGCGGATTCTACGTCCTTGACTGTGCGAACATCGATGAAGCGGTCGCCCTTGCCGCGGGCATTCCCCCGGCCGCCCACGGCACGATCGAGGTCCGCCCGATCGCCGTGATCTCCGGCTGGGACGAGGCGCTCCGCGAACGCGTCGCCTCGGTCACCGCCAAGGTCTGATGGACTCGCGGGCAGCGATCGAGCGCATCTTCCGCGAGGAGTCCGGCCGTATCGTCGCGACGCTGATTCGCCAATGCGGCGACTTCAGTCTCGCCGAGGATGCGCTGCAGGACGCTCTGGCGACCGCGCTCGATCGCTGGCCCCGCGACGGCGCCCCGGACAATCCGGCCGCCTGGATCACGACGGCCGCGCGGCGGAAGCTCATCGACCGGGTGCGGCGCGACCTTCGGCTCGCCGAAAAGCACGCCCTCATCGCACAGGAACTCGCCGCGCAGTCGCAACACCCCGAAAGCGAGGAGGAGGACGTGAGCGCACCTGACGATCGTCTGCGGCTCATCTTCACCTGCTGCCACCCGGCACTCGACACGCCGTCGCAGATCGCGTTGACGCTTCGGACGCTGGGCGGACTGACGACGCGCGAGATCGCTCGTGCATTTCTCCAGCCGGAGCCGACGTTGGCCCAGCGGCTCGTGCGCGTGAAACAGAAGATCCGCGATGCCGGGATTCCGTACGACGTGCCACCGGATCACCTCCTGCCCGAACGCCTGCCGTCCGTCCTCGCCGTCATCTACCTCATCTTCAACGAGGGCTACAGCGCGACGACCGGCGAGGCGCTCATCCGGCGCGAGTTGTGCGACGAAGCCATTCGCCTCGGCCGTCTCCTCGCCGAACTCATGCCCGATGAACCAGAGGCGCTCGGCCTGCTCGCCCTCATGCTCCTCCACGACTCGCGACGTGATGCTCGCACCAGCGCGAGCGGCGAGCTCGTCATCCTCGAAGAGCAGGACCGCTCACTCTGGCGGCGCGACCGCATCTTTGAAGGCGCCGAGGGCATCGAGCGCGCCTTGCGACGGCATCGCGCCGGCCCGTACCAGGTGCAGGCCGCCATCGCGGCGCTCCACGCACAGGCGCCCGACGCAGCGTCGACCGACTGGGCGCAGATCGCCGCGCTCTACGGAGAACTAGAGCGACTGCAGCCCTCGCCCGTCGTCTCGCTCAACCGTGCCGTCGCCGTCGCCATGGCGACGACGCCAGCCGCCGGTCTCGCGCTGCTGGATGTCCTCGGCGATGATGGCGCTCTGGCGCGGTATCACCTCTACCACGCAGCGCGGGCCGACCTGCTCCGCCGCGCCGCTCGGCATCCCGAGGCGGCAATGGCGTACCGTGAGGCCATCGCCCTCTGCACGAATGAGGTCGAGAGCGCGTACCTCACGAAGCGCCTCGTTGAGGTCGGACGGCAGGCACGCCAAAGTTGAGCG
>JANPBN010000644.1:0-1650 GCA_031430415.1 Dehalococcoidia bacterium | reverse complement strand
GTCGCGGCGGGCGAGCATCGCGTCCGCAGCCCGCTGATCGAAGCGGAGCTGACGAAGGTGGAGATCCGCGCGCTGTCGAAGGAGCGCGGCCTGCCGACGTGGGACAAGCCCGCTATGGCCTGCCTGTCGTCGCGCATCCCGTACGGCACGCCGGTCACGGTCGAGGCGCTCGACCAGGTGGGCGCCGCGGAGGCGTTCCTGCGCGGCCTGGGAATGCGACAACTGCGTGTGCGACATCATGGCGACGTTGCGCGCATCGAGGTCGAACCGGGCGACGTGGCGATCGTGGTCGAGGCGCGGGACCGGATCGTGCGGCGGCTGAAGAACCTTGGCTACAGCTACGTGACGCTCGACCTGGCCGGCTTCCGCAGCGGCTCGATGAACGAGATGCTGCCGCTCGAGGCGATCAGCGCTCCTCTGCGCGACTGACCATCCGGCGCTCCTCTGACGACTCTTTCATTCGTCTCGCGGCTGTTACGTCGAGTGCAGATTCATGGCGTTCATTTTGTACGTGCAATTTTCGTGTTTTCGCGGCGGGACAGGGCTCGCTCAAGGGCGACGCATTGGTCCGCTGCCAGCGCTCCAGCGTACGCCGATGTTGGGGCGACCTCCAATGGGGTGATGTCACGGGGGGACGATCGCCAAACGAGGGCGGAGTAGGCGGGGGAGGACGGATCGAGGGAGCAGGGGGCTTCCTCATATCACGCTGATTCCCTCAATTCGGGCAGCGATTCGCTTCTGTAGCCCGTACAGGTGAAATAGGTAGCTCTCTATGCCCGCTTCCAGTTTCGCAAGAGTAATGTTTTGGTCTGCCGCCTTGAACCCTATCGAGTTCTCCAACAATGATGCTTCGGCGGACGAAAAGTGCTTGTAGACAAAGGAACGCGCTTCGAATAGTGACCAGTTCGTCGCTTCCACGATCAGCGCCATGACGTTTTGATCGGCAGCGCGTTCAGTCAGTTTGTTTTGGATCGTCCTACCGTTTTGAATCACCTTGTGCAACCCATCGCTGACCTCATTCAGGCTTGTGCGCCCGTCTAGCCGGTAAGCCAACCGATAGAGCGCAATGGTGAGCAACACCGCGATGTAACCAAGAATCAGCGTCGTCACGCCGCCCGGCACTTCCCTCAGCACATCATCCACGGCGTTCACCCTGTTGACTTGCGAAAGCCCCAAAGCGATGCCGCCGACCAAGATGAATTGCACATGCTGAAGGACGCCCAACGCCCACGGAACGGGCGAAAGAACAAACTGCACGAGCCTGGCGACGCGACGTAGGTGCACCCGCAGTTTCATATGTGTCGCGATCCTACGATCCCCGCGAGCGGGCGTCTAATCTTTGTCATCGTTAGCTTCGAGTGTGCGTCAGGCCGTACGTTCGCGCTGAAGCTGCGCGGCTACGTTACTGGATGGATCCGCGGTGCCCGCATCGGCCGCATCGCACTGCGGTTGGGCGAGGCGTGGCGTCGTCCAGCGGCACTGCGAGGTCCCGGCGGGCGCAGCTGAAGCTGCGCGGCTTCGTTGCTAGATGTAGCCGTCGTGCCCGCATCGGTCGCATCATATTGCGGTTGGGCGATGCGTGGCGTCGTCCAGCATGCGAGGCGAGTCGTGCGTGATGAGGCCCAGCGCAATGTCGACGGCGCCTTTCGC
>JANPBN010000643.1:0-1893 GCA_031430415.1 Dehalococcoidia bacterium | reverse complement strand
GCCCGCATCAGATCCGTGTGCAACGACATCTCTGGCGAACCCGACGCGATGCCCTGCGATACGGTTACGCGCATCGCTTCCCCCGCGAACTGACCGAGGAATTCGTGCCCTTCGATCGCGGACCGCACTTTCTCCGCGACGGTGAGGGCTTGCTGACCGTCGGTCTCCGGCAGCAGGAGCGCAAGGCTGTCCGGCGAATACCGGCAACCGATGTCGATCGCGCGCAGCTGCGTTCGGAGGATCGCGCTCACTTCCGACAGCAAGTATCCCTTGCTCAACTTTCCGACATGCTCACCGAGTTCCGCGATATCGTCGATCTCCAGCACAAGCAGCGACAGTTCGCGCCCGTGCCGGCGTCGGCGCTCAAACTCGAGGCGAATCGCCTCGTCGAACTCGCGGCGCGTGTACAACCCGGTGAGTTCGTCCATCGTCGCCAGGCGGCCGATCTCGATCTCTTTGCGGATGAGCGTGGCGGTCAGCTCTTCGGCACGCTCCGTCACGTTGCGCAGCGTGCGCATCTCGTAGATGACGTATCCGATGAGCAGAACGCCGGTGACGATACCCGGGATGAGGATCGCCTCGATCGTGACCGGACCGAGGGCCGCGCTCGGCGCCAGGTCGTACAGCACCGCCGCGTACGTGACGAAGACCGCGAAGGCGCCGAGGCTGAGCAGCAGTTTCCTTTTCACACGGGAATAGTCGGCCAGCGGGAACCCGCTGTGCAGGCCTCATATCGCAACGCGCCGACAATTATTGCTCTGGTTAGGCATCTGTCAGATTCAGCCGAGCTGCCACCGGCCGCCGTTCTCAGCGAACCACCGCAACATCCCCCGCCGGCTCAGCGGGCCGCGCGGCGCCCACCGCGCCTCGTGCGTGCCCGCATCCATCTCCTGCCACGACACGCGCAGACGGTCGACCTCGTCGCGGTCAATGCGGCAGCGCTGCTCCACCGGATCGACGCCGTAGAGGCGCGCTGCATTCAGCCCGAAGACCTTCCGCTTCACCTCAGCGGTCAGAGCGCCGTAGCCAAACTGCTGCGCGAACGAAGGCTCGATCTGGAACGCGCGGAATGCAGCGATCTGCGGTTGCGGCGACCCGGTCCAGATGCAGTCGGTGCCCCACAACACGTTGTCCTCGCCGACGTACCGGATCAGCTTGCCGAGTAGATGCGCAGCCTGCGTCGGGTCGCTCATGATGTTCCGCCACGTCGACCCAAGTTCCGCGTACACGTTCGCGTTTGGCGCGACGCCGTTGTCCTGCATGCTCTTGATCAGCACATCGACACCTCGCAGCGATGCGGGATCGTACGCACTCTCCCGCGTGCCCGGATACCAGCCGCTGTGATACACGACGAAGTTCATGTCGGGGTACAGCCGAGCGACGACGCCAATGTCTCGCGGTGATGCATTCTCTACATCGAAGCCGAACAGCGGCAATCCCTTGTGCGCACAGATCGTCGTCACGCCAAGACGCCGCGCCTGCTCGATGACCGGGATGCCGACTGCCGGATCGTCGAGGAACCAGCCGTTTCCGTCGGGGCCATACGGCGTGTACACCTTCCACGCAGCAACATCGAGATTCTCCGCGCGTGCCTGCATGCGGTCGAGTTGCGCCTGGAGCGGTCCCGAGTTCGGCACGACGACGCTATGCAGCCGCAGACGCCCATTGTCGGCGGGCGACAGTTGGTTCATCAGATCGCGCGTCCGCCGCATCTGGTCGAAGTCGAGCGGATCCTCGGTGTCGCGCCCTGATGGCGTGTCCGAGAGCACGGCAATCGTCGTGTCGCTCTCTAGGAAGATGTCGTGGGCGTAGTAGTAGCGGCTCAGACAATCCAGCTTGTCTGCTTCGGTGCAATCCGGATCGCCACCGAGAAACGTCCTGAAGAACCCGGCC
>JANPBN010000642.1:0-1849 GCA_031430415.1 Dehalococcoidia bacterium | reverse complement strand
GCGATGCCCTGCGATACGGTTACGCGCATCGCTTCCCCCGCGAACTGACCGAGGAATTCGTGCCCTTCGATCGCGGACCGCACTTTCTCCGCGACGATGAGGGCTTGCTGACCGTCGGTCTCCGGCAGCAGGAGCGCGAGGCTGTCCGGCGAATACCGGCAACCGATGTCAATCGCGCGCAGTTGCGTTCGGAGGATCGCGCTCACTTCCGACAGCAGATATCCCTTGCTCAGGTTTCCGACATGTTCGCCGAGTTCCGCGATATCGTCGATCTCCAGCAGAAGCAGCGACAGTTCCCGTCCGTGCCTGCGGCGGCGCTCGAACTCGAGGCGAATCGCTTCGTCGAATTCACGGCGCGTGTACAGCCCGGTGAGTTCGTCCATCGTCGCCAGGCGGCCGATCTCGATCTCTTTGCGGATGAGCGTCGCGGTCAGTTCTTCGGCACGCTCCGTCACGTTGCGCAGCGTGCGCATCTCGTAGATGACGTATCCGATGAGCAGAACGCCGGTCACGATGCCCGGGATGAGGATCGCCTCAATCGTGACCGGACCCAGGGCCGCGCTCGGCGCCAGGTCGTACAGCACCGCCGCGTACGTCACGAAGACCGCAAAGGCGCCGAGGCTGAGCAGCAGTTTCCTTTTCACACGGGAATAGTCGGTCAGGGAGAACCCGCTGTGCAGGCCTCGCGGCATCGACGAGCCAGCGTTTATTGCTCTGGTTAGGTTGTTCCCAGACTCAGCCGAGTTGCCACCGGCCGCCGTTCTCGGCGAACCAACGCAACATCCCGCGCCGGCTCACGGGACCCCGAGGCGCCCAGCGCGCCTCGTGCGTACCCGCGTCCATCTCCTGCCACGAAACCCGCAGCCGGTCAACCTCGTCGCGTTCAATGCGGCAGCGCTGCACCACCGGGTCCACGCCGTAGAGGCGCGCGGCATTCAGCCCGAACACCTTCCGCTTCACCTCAGACGTGATAGCCCCGTAGCCGAACTGCTGCGCAAATGCAGGCTCGATCTGAAACGCGCGGAACGCAGCGATCTGCGGCTGCGGCGATCCGGTCCAGATGCAGTCGGTGCCCCACAACACGTTGTCCTCGCCGACGTACCGGATCAGCTTGCCGAGTAGATGCGCGGCCTGCGTGGGGTCGCTCATGATGTTCCGCCACGTCGACCCAAGTTCCGCGTACACGTTCGTGTTCGGCGCGACGCCGTTGTCTTGCATGCTCTTGATCAGTACATCGACACCCCGCAGCGATGCGGGATCGTAGGCGCTCTCCCGCGTGCCCGGATACCAGCCACTGTGATACACGACGAAGTTCATGTCTGGGTACAGCCGAGCGACGACGCCAATGTCGCGCGGCGATGCATTCTCCACATCGAAGCCGAACAGCGGCAATCCCTTGTGCGCACAGATCGTCGTCACGCCAAGACGCCGCGCCTGCTCGATCACAGGGATGCCGAGAGCCGGGTCGTCGAGAAACCAACCGTTGCCGTCGGGGCCGTACGGTGTGTACACCTTCCACGCCGCAACATCGAGATTCTCCGCGCGCGCCTGCATGCGGTCGAGTTGCGCCTGGAGCGGTCCCGAATTAGGAACCACGACGCTGTGCAGCCGCAGTCGCCCATTGTCGGCGGGCGACAGTTGGTTCATCAGATCGCGCGTCCGCCGCATCTGGTCGAAGTCGAGCGGATCTTCCGTGTCGCGTCCTGACGGCGTGTCCGAGAGCACGGCAATCGTCGTGTCGCTCTCTAGGAAGATGTCGTGGGCGTAGTAGTAGCGGCTCAGACAATCCAGCTTGTCTGCTTCGGTGCAATCCGGATCGCCACCGAGAAACGTCCTGAAGAACCCGGCC
>JANPBN010000641.1:0-1933 GCA_031430415.1 Dehalococcoidia bacterium | reverse complement strand
CGCCTCGCCGCCGACCTCATCACCTACTGCGCGCGGTTCGCACCGAAGTTCAACAGCATCAGCGTCAGCGGCTACCACATCCGAGACGCCGGCTCGACGGCCGCGCAGGAGATCGGATTCGCCTTCGCCAACGCGATCGCTTACATCGAGGCATGCCAACGCTCCGGCGTCGATGTCGATGATGTCGCGCCGCGCATCTCCTGGATCTTCAACACCCACAACAACTTCTTCGAGGAGGTTGCGAAGTACCGCGCGCTCCGCCGCATGTGGGCGAAGCTCCTGCGCGAACGCTTCGGCGCCAAGGATCCGAATTCGTGGAAGCTACGCACGCACATCCAGACCGGCGGCGCCACCCTCACGGCGCAACAGCCCGAGAACAACATCGTCCGCGCGTCACTCCAGGCGCTCGCGTCCGTCCTCGGCGGCGTACAGTCGATGGCGCTCTCGTGCTACGACGAAGCCCTCGCGATCCCCACGACCGAGGCCCAGCGCATCGCGCTCCGCACGCAGCAGATCATCGCGCACGAGTCCGGCGTCACCGACACCGTTGATCCGTTCGGCGGATCCTACTTCGTCGAGTCCCTGACGAATCAGATCGAGGCAAAGGCACAGGAATACATCGACCGCATCGAAGACATGGGCGGATCCGTCGCGTCGATCGAGTCCGGCTACATGCAATCCGAGATCCAGGAAGCCGCGGTTCAGCAGCAGCGGGACATAGAGTCCGGTAAGCGCGTCGTCGTCGGCGTCAACCGCTTCCGGAGCGATGAAGAGCCCGAACCAGTCATCTTCCGCATGAACGCCGAGGTCGCAAGCAACCAGGTCGCTCGTCTCCAACGCGTCCGCGCCGAACGAGACAGCGCCGCAGCCGCCACCGCCCTCAAACGCCTAGGCGAGACCGCTCGAGGCACCGAGAACCTCATGCCCGCGATCCTCGACGCCGTCCGCGCCTACGCCACGCTGGGCGAGATATGCGGCGAACTCCGCTCCGCCTGGGGCGAATATCGTCCCCCAACCGTCGTCTGACTCCATAACCGGTCAAGCGATGTATCTGTCGCAAATCCTCCGCTGCTCGGGTCTTGCCAACCGTCGGCTACCGCGCGAACATGCGCGTGGATACGAAACAGTTGTTGCAGGAAGCAGAGGGGTTAACAGGTATGAGACTTCGATATATAGTTGCACCGCTCGCCATCGCGGCGAGCCTCGTGCTGGGCGCTGGCGTATCGGCGCAGGACGGCCCGCCGTCGCCATCCGCTGGCACCATGCTCGCTGGCGGACTCGTCAGCACACAGGGCGCCGCTGTTGGACCCGACGGCTGGCTCTACGTCACGGAGGGTGGCACCGGCGGAGATCTCGACATCACTCCGGACGACGCGCCAGCCGGCGAGACGCTCACGTTCGGTCTCACCGCGTCCATCTCGCGCATCGATCCCGCCACCGGCGACAAAGAGGTCGCGGCTGAAGGCCTTCCTTCGTTCGGCTTCGGCGACGAGGGCGGCGGCGGACTCGCCGACGTCGCGTTCATCGGCAGTCGCATGTACTTCCTGCTCACCGGTTCGCCCGGCGAGACGGGCGCCGTCGACTACCCGAACGGCATCTACCGCGTGAACGACAACGGCACCTCATCGCTCTACGCGAACATCGGCAAGTTCAACGAGGACAATCCCGTCGACTTCGAGGACGCTGGTCCTACCGGCAATCCCTTCGCTCTCGAGGCGCGCGGCACGACCTTCTACGTGACCGACGGAAACTACAACCGTCTGCTTCGCGTCAACAGCGCGAACAACATTGACGTTGTTGCATCCTTCGGAAACGTCGTTCCGACCGGACTCGACGTCAAGGGCACTGGCCCGGTGCTGTTCACCGAGTTCAGCGCCTTCCCGCACGCGCCGGGCGACAGCAAGGTCGTCACCGTGAACGTGCCGGGCGGCGC
>JANPBN010000640.1:0-3803 GCA_031430415.1 Dehalococcoidia bacterium | reverse complement strand
GCGCGAGGGCTTCCTCGATGACTCCAGGATCAGTGATCGGCTCGAGCATCGGCTAGTACCTAACCTCGATCGGTGGCATTCCCGGTCGCAGCATGTCGAGCGCCCGGTGCGTCGCGTTCGGGTCATCGTACCTACGTCTGTGCTTCGTCCAAGACACTGGCAGGTAGGATCTTCGACGCGCCCAGTACTTCGAGTCCAACGAGTCTACCGCTCGCGCCGATCATCAAAATGACCGACGCTCCCTGAAACTCAACGTCACAGGGTTCGGTGCGCGCCACGCTCTCCGCGTCTGTGCCGAAGTAGATGAACGCGGCGTCGGCCTCGGGATCAAATCTGATCTTCATGGCCATCCTTCCCAACCGTGGTTTCTTGCCAGGTTGTCGACGGCTCTCTGCCTAGTTGCGACACGACTACAGCGCCAGGGCTTCGCGCTGCTCGCCCCAGGCGGCGCGGAGGCGGGCGCAGATCTCGCCGAGGGTGACGTAGTGCTCGACGGCTTCGATCATCAGCGGCAGCATGTTGTCGTCGCCGCGCGCGGCGTCTTCGAGGCGTTTGAGCGCGGCCGCGACGCGACCGGCGTCTCGGCCGGCGCGGAGGCGCTGGAGCTGATCCTTGCGGCGCTGCCCGACGGTGACGTCGTGCTGGTGGAGGCCCTGCGGCGGCGGTTCGTCGTCGACGAACTCGTTGACGCCGACGACGATCTTGCGCTTCGCCTCGATGTCGCGCTGGATGCGGAATGCGTTCTCGTGGATCTCGTTCGCCTGGAAGCCCTGCTCGACGCCGGCAAGCGCGCCACCCATATCGTCGATGCGGCGGACGTACTCCATCGCGTCGCGCTCGACCTCATCGGTGAGGTGCTCGATGTACCAGGACCCGGCGAGCGGATCGATCGTGTCACCGACGCCGGACTCGTACGCGATGATCTGCTGCGTGCGCAGGGCGAGTTCGGCGGCGTGCTGGCTGGGGAGCGAAAGCGCCTCGTCGTAGCTGTTGGTGTGGAGCGACTGCGTGCCGCCGAGGACGGCGGACATGCCCTGGAGCGCGGTGCGGACGAGGTTGTTGAGCGGCTGTTGGGCCGTCAGCGTCGCGCCGCCGGTCTGCGTGTGGAATCGCAGCATCATCGACCGCGGATCCTTCGCGCCGAAGCGCTCCTTCGCGACGCGCGCCCAGACGCGACGGGCCGCGCGGAACTTCGCGATCTCTTCGAGGAAGTTGCCGTGGCAGGCGAAGAAGAAGGCCAGACGCGGCGCGAAGTCATCGATCTTCAGGCCTCGATCGAGCGCCATCTGCGTGTACTGGATGGCGTTGGCGATCGTGAAACCGACCTCCTGCGCCGCCGTGCAGCCGGCCTCGCGCATGTGGTAGCCGCTGATGCTGATCGTGTTCCACGACGGGAGGTTCTCGTTGCACCAGGCGAAGACATCGGTGACGAGACGGAGGGAGGGACGGGCCGGAAAGATGTAGGTGCCGCGGGCGATGTACTCCTTGAGGATGTCGTTCTGCGTCGTGCCGCCGATCTTCGAGAGATCCGCGCCCTGCTTCTTCGCGACGGCCACGTACAGGGCGAGGAGGATCGCCGCGGTCGCGTTGATCGTCATGGACGTCGTCACGGACTCGAGCGGAATGTCCCGGAACAACGTCTCCATGTCGTCGATCGAGCAGATCGAGACGCCGACCTTGCCGACCTCACCCTCGGCCATTGCGTCGTCCGGGTCGTAGCCGATCTGGGTGGGCAGGTCGAAGGCAACGGACAGTCCGGTCTGTCCCTGCGAGAGGAGGTACTTGTAGCGGCGGTTCGACTCCTCGGCGTCGGAGAAGCCGGCGTACTGGCGCATCGTCCAGAAGCGGCCACGGTACATCGTGGGCTGCACGCCGCGGGTGAAGGGAAACGTGCCGGGATACCCGAGATCGCCGTCGTAGGAGAGATCCTGGACGTCGTTGGGCGTGTATTCGGGCTGTACGGGGCGGCCGGACGACGTTTCGAATGGGACGTTACGTTCGGTCGGGCGCTTCTCGCCGTTGCTGTTCGTCATGCCGAAGTCTAGGGAGCGCGACGGATGAAGGTCAATCGACACTCGTTGAAGGGCCAGCAGGCGACGGGAACTGGCGGGAGTTCGAGGTTCTCGGTGGCCACGTGAAGCGGCATCACGGCGTATATTGCTTCGCAGTTCGCTTCGTGCATCGCCCACCTCCATGAACCGAGAAGGAGTTGTCCATGTCTACGAGCATCCGACGACACCGCAACCGGCAGGCACTACTGGCAGCGATCCTCGTCGCCGCTCTGGTTGCGGGTTGTTCGAGCAGTTCCACGGACGCACCGGGAACGGCCGAGACAGGCGCGACGGGCACCGTCGCTGCCGGCAAAACCGTGGTGCCGACGATGGTGTCATATTTCGAGCCAACGAATGAAGCGTTTACGGCTGCCATGGAGTTTCTGGGCGATGGGCCGTTCACCATGCTGAATCTCTTCCGCCTCAGGGATGTCCCAGACTTCAGCGGGTATCCCGAGATGGAGCCTGAGACTCCGATGACCAGTCATGAACTCTTCTACCGCTATATCGTCCACATGGACACCCTGCTGGAGAAAGTGGGGGCGAAGCGGATCTTCCTTGCCGATAGCGGACCGCTTCTCATCGGCCCATCGGGCGAGCGATGGGATGTGATCCAAATGGTCGAGTACCCATCGAAACAGGCGTTCATCGAATTCGGCATCATGGTCAGGCCGGAGGTGCTCGAGCGGGCGGTAATGCTCGCGGACTCGCGCATCATGCCGATGCAGGTGCAGCCGTTGGATGAGCCGCTCACGGTGGAGTGACGGGCGAGCAACTGAGAACCTCACTGGCGAACCCGGGTTCCGTTCACGACGGTTGGCCCCGTCGTCGCGAAGATGGTCATGAACGGTCGACGGTTCCCGCAGGTGTGATGAGATCGGAGCAGTGCATATCCAGCGGAACTTTGTGGGCGTCGGACGCCTTCTGGAGTTCTCGGCAGACGTCCGTTACTGCAAACTGCGCGTCGCCGGTTTTCGCGAAAATTTCCCCCGACTCGGTGACACCCACGGGCGCATTTTCCGACCGGCTCAACATGGCGAGTTCGGCCGCATACGCTTCCCGGAGTGCGGCGACCGAATCCGTGAGTCGTCGATGTTGATCGCGCGCCGAACCTTCCGCCGGAACTCGATCGAGTTCCCCGGCATACGCGCCCGCGTTGCGAGATTGCCGCAGCGTAAATTCGATAGCCTCAGCATCGGGTGGATCGATCGATGAGAGTAGACCTTTGAGGTTATGGGCACGTTGCTCCTGAGCGGCGTTGACGGCGGCGACGTTCGTCAGATAGGCATTCCATTCGGCGTCCGGCGACGCCGCCTCCGGTCGGCAATTCAGTGCCGCGAATGAGATGATGAGCAATAAGACCGTCACGCCACGAGCTATCAATTGCAGTGCTCTCATCGCGTCCGTCATGCCGCATCGTGCTAGGAGTGAGTGGTAGCGCCAGCGGGATTCGAACCTGTCGTCGGGTCGCGACCCTCATGATCTTCGATCGTCGGGTCAACCCTCATGATCTTCGACGATCGTCCGCCTTGAAAGGGCGGCGGCCTTCAGTTACGGAGTGAGTGGTAGCGCCAGCGGGATTCGAACCTGTCGTCGGGTCAACCCTCATGATCTTCGACGATCCACCGCCTCGAAGGGCGGCGGCCTCAGTTTGCGGAGTGCGTTGCGGGGTGAGTGGTAGCGCCAGCGGGATTCGAACTTGTCGTCGGGTCGCGACCCTCATGATCTTCGATCGTCGGGTCAACCCTCATG
>JANPBN010000639.1:0-4808 GCA_031430415.1 Dehalococcoidia bacterium | reverse complement strand
GAAGCCCGTCGTCGTCTGGAAGGGTGGCGTCACCGAGGCCGGAGCCCGCGCCACGATGTCACACACGGGATCGCTCGCCGCGCCCAAGGCCGTGTTCGACGCGATCATCAAGCAGGCCGGCGCGATACCCGCGATCAGCCTTGAAGACACGATCGACGCCGTGAAGGCGCTCCTCCACGCAAAGCCGGGCACCGGCCGCGGCATGGGACTCATGGCGATGACCGGTGGCCAGTCCGTCGTCATCACGGATGCCTTCGTGACGGCGGGACTCGAAGTGCCGCGCCTGTCCGAGGCGTCCTACGAGCAACTCGGCTCGTTCTTCAACATCGTGGGCGGCAGCTACCAGAACCCGCTCGATATGGGCGGCACCATCGGCTTCGGCGGCTCCCAGGAGACGCTACTCAAACTCTTCGCGATCCTCGATGCCGACCCCAACGTCGAAGCGATCGCGATGGAGATGGCGTCAGGCTTTCTCGCGCGTATGTGGCAGTCGAACCCCGCGAGCCTCGACACGCTCCTCGATACGCTCGCCTCGCACGCCGATTCGTCGCCGAAGCCGTTCGTGCTTGTTCTCCAGCCGCAGCACGTCGAGGACGTTGTCTCCGCGGCGCGTAAGCGGGTCCAAGCGCGTGGGCTCGCTGTCTTCCCGTCGTTCGAACGCGCCGCTCGCGCCCTCAAGCGCGCCATCGACTACCACCGCTTCCGCGCCGGTCTGGACTGACCCCCGCGATTCGGAGCAGACACAAGGAGCCGCCACCATGACCGAACGCCAGGAGATCAGCACCGGTTCACCGTGGGAACCGATCGTCGGCTATGCCCGCGCGGTCAAGATGGGCAACGCAATCTTCGTGTCAGGCACCACGGCGACCGGGCCCGACGGCGCTGTCGTCGGCGAAGGCGACCCGTACGCCCAGACGCAGCAAGCGCTACAGAACATCGAGACCGCACTCGCCCAGGCCGGCGCGTCGATGCGTGACGTCGTCCGGACCCGGATGTTTGTCACCGACATTGCGCAGTGGCAGGAATACGGCCGCGCCCACGGCGAAGTCTTCCGCGACACGCGCCCCGCCACGACCATGGTAGAAGTCTCGAAGCTCATCGATCCGCTGATGATGGTCGAGATCGAAGCGGACGCCGTACTCGGCTAGTCCGCTCGCGGGATCGCCGACATGCGCGGGCGCGTGAGCAGCGACACCATCACGAACGCAGCAAGCGCGGCTGCCGGCAGGATGAGCAGTGACATCCCCTCCTCCGCGAGCCGATTCGGGATAGGGACGTTGGGATGGACGAACGCGCTGGCATGCTCGTGCCATACGCGAAACGCATCCGTGATCTTCTGTTCCTGCGGAAGAATCACGCCCGTGCGGCTTCTCCATTCGAACGGGGCGACCAGGGAAATCGTCAGCAACGACATCGCCGCGAGATTCCACGCCAAGCGCGGCAGTGCGTAGTCCATCACGCCAGGATCCCGCCTCCGTCGTGCCGCTCGCCAAGAGGCGTATCCCGCAAGACCGGCCGCAGGCACGACGAGCAGCCACAGATTGCTGGCATCCGCCTCCACCGAGACCGGGAACAGCGGCTTGTCCAGCTCATACTCATGCCGCAGCGCTTCCCGATGTTCAATGCTGCAAAACGAGGGACAGAACACGTCATCACCCGGCATGACGCGCAGGAGAAAGAACACGGCGAGCGACAGCAGGAACAGCACAGTGACGGTCGCCATGAGCCTACGCACGATAAATGTCGCCATGTCGCACCTCGAGACTAGCCTGCACATCCCGCGTTCCGATGCGATGCTACTCCTGTCCCGGCACGTTTTCAAGCGCCCAGCACGCGAATCGGATCGAGATATTCCGGCTCCAGGAGCGCGCGGCCGGGATGCGGCGCCCGAGTTCGGCCCGGATCGGCGCCGTGTCGATGCGCTTCGTCACCGGCGGCAACCAATCATCGTGGTGCGCCAGGACGATCCATCCCAATCTGCCGTCCACGCTCCGGTCGCGCTAGGATCAACGAACCGCGCCGCTCAGCCGACACCCGGAGGACCGCATGGACAACGACTGCCTGTTCTGCCGCATGGTAGCGGGCGCGATCGACGCGCCGCGTCTGCACGATGACGACCTCGTCTTCGCGATCCGCGACATCAACCCGCGTGCGCCCGTCCACATTCTCATCATCCCGAAGGAGCACATCGCGGACGCGCGATATGCCGGCGAGGCGCACGCCGCGACGCTGGCCCGCATGTTCGCCACGGCGCGCGTCCTCGCCGAGCGGGAGAATCTCGGCCAGCGCGGTTACCGTCTCGCGTTAAACGTCGGCGAGGATGCCGGCATGAGCGTGCCACACCTCCACATGCACCTCATCGGCGGCCGGCATCTCGGCCCGGAGGGGTAGCCTTGGCCGCCCGGATCGGCCCTCATGCCATCATCGCTGCCACGATCGCGTTCGCGCTGCTGTTCGGTGCGCTCGTCGGCTTGCTGACGCCGCTTCCCGACACGGAGCGTGATTACAACACCGGCGCATTCTTCGTCCGGCACTCATGGGAGAAGTTCGGCTACCTGGCGACGGCGCCGTTCCGGGACGACCTCTCCCGCGACGAGAAAGACAGGCGCATCGCACGGTTCCTCGCGCTCAACGGCGCGATCCGCGACGCCGACCGCACCGCCGGCGATCCTGCGTCGCCACCAGACGCAGCCGCGCGCGCCACGTTCGAGGCCGCTGCCATGCGAGACGAACGCGCCAGCCTCGAGAACTACGTGGAGCGGATCCTCGAGGGCCGGTTGACGCGCATCATCAAGGAAACCGGCCTCACGCGTCACGCCGGTGGCGACTTCGTCTGGCCGCCGGTCTCCATCGAGTTCGAGGATCCGCCGGCCGTGCTCGTCGAGTCGCCGCGCGCCGAAATTCGAACGCGCGATCAGTCTCTTCTGCGCGGCGACCTTCCGCCCGAGCGGATCGATGAGATCGAACGCCGAGCCGAGGAGGACGGCGATACATCGGCACTCGTCGTCAACATCGGCGGCATCGCGATGTATCCGGCGATCATCCCACCTTCAGCGAACTACCAGTTCCTGATGGAGGACATCGCGCATGAGTGGATGCACCACTATCTGTTCTTTACGCCACTCGGCCGTCGCTACTACAAGTCCGCCGAACTGACGACGCTCAACGAGACCGTCGCCAACATGACCGGCCGCGAACTCGGAGCCATGCTCGTCGAGGCATATCCGCTTGCCCTTCGTGACCCGCAGCCCGGTTCCGCTCCATCACCTGCGCCCGCAATCGACTTCACGGCGGAGATGCGAGGACTGCGCCGCAACGTCGAACGCATGCTCGCTGCGGGGCAGATCGCCGAGGCCGAGCTGCTGATGGAGGAGAAGCGGCGGTTCCTGGCCGACAACGGCTACTACATCCGCCGCATCAACCAGGCGTACTTCGCGTTTCACGGATCGTACGCGGACAGCGCCGGCAGCATCGACCCTATCGGCCCGAAGCTCGACGCACTGCGCGCCGACAGCGCCACAATCGAGGCGTTCGTAGAGCGGGCGCGCGAACTGACCTCCGCGCGCGCGCTGGACGATGCCCTCGTCGCTACGCCTTGACGTGCCCGGCGGCATCCCGAAGCACGCGCAGGTTGTGCTGCACTGACGCCTCGCCGTTGTAGACCGAGGACCCGCACACAAGCACGTCAGCGCCCGCCTCAACGCACGCCGCGATGTTGTGCTCCTTCACGCCGCCATCGATCTCGATGTCCGGCGCGACGCCAAGCGCATCAAGCATCGCACGCAATCGGCGAACCTTGTCCGTCATGCCGGGAAGCAGCTTCTGCCCGCCCCATCCCGGGTTGATCGCCATCACCATGATCTGGTCGGCAACGCCCGCGACATCTTCGATCGCACTGAGCGGCGTCGCGGGGTTGATACAGATGCCGGCGCGCTTGCGGCTCGACTGAATCTGCCGAAGCAGCCGGTCGGCGTGCGCGGTCGCTTCGACATGAAAGTTCACGATGTCCGCGCCGGCGTCGATGAACGCCTCGAACTGCTGTTCCGGGTGCTCGATCATCAGGTGGATGTCGAGCGTCAGCTTCGTTGCCTTGCGCACTGCTTCGACGACGATCGGCCCGAACGTGATCGGCGGCACAAAACGCCCGTCCATGATGTCGAGGTGAATGTAGTCCGCGCCGCCCGCCTCCGCCTCGCGGATCTGGTCCGCGATGTACCCAAAGTCTGCGGTGAGTATCGAAGGCGCAAGTTTGATCGCGGCCACGGTTACTCCCCCTGCTTCCGGCGCGCGCGTCGGCGCGGCCCCGTCTTCTCTCGTGAAGCATCCACCTGCTTGCGCGCCTTCCGCAGTGCAGCCGCAACCCGGCGCGGCGCCGTACCGCCCGGCACGTCCCGCGACCGCAGCGACGACATGACGTTGATACGCCGGGCGTCTTCGCCGAATAACGGCGAGAACCGGCGGAGGTCATCCAGCGGCACCTTTGGAAGGTCCACGCCACGTTCCTCGGCATGGCGCACGAGTTTCGCGACGGCCGCGTGCGCCTCGCGGAACGGCAGTCCCTTGCGCACCAGGTAGTCGGCGAAGTCCGTCGCGAGCGAGTAGTTCGCGACCGCGGCCTTCTTCGTGCGAACGCCATCCACTTCGATCGCGGGCAGCATCGCCGAAAGCACCGCAAGCGTAGAGAGCAACAGGTCTTCCGTTTCGAAGAAGATCGGCTTGTCCTCCTGCAGATCGCGATTGTACGTAAGCGGCAGGCCTTTGAGCGTCGTCAGCATCGCCACAAGGGCGCCGATCGCCCGGCCGCTGCG
>JANPBN010000638.1:0-1757 GCA_031430415.1 Dehalococcoidia bacterium | reverse complement strand
CTCTTGTTCGTGCCGTGTTCGCCGAGCGACGGCCCGACGCAACCGGGACAGCCTCCACGGCAGCCGCAACGCGCGGCGACCTCGGCCGCGGCGGTCATCAGCTTCGGATGGATCTCGAAAAGGCGCCGGGCCATGCCGACGCCGCCTGGCTGGTTCTCGTACAGAAAGAGCGTCGGCGCTCCCGTGAACGGGGATCGCACCTGCGCGACGGCCTGCAGGTCGCGCGGGTCGCACATGAGGAAGATGGGCGCCAGGTTGCGCAGCAGATGCGCCATGCCCCAAAGGCCGTCCTGCAGGCCACCGCGCGACAAGCCCTCGGCTGTCTCCTCATTGAGAGCGAACCAGTAGCCGGTGGTGTGCCGGCTCTCCTCCGGAATCGCGATCTTGCCCCAGCCGACGTTTTCGTTGGTGTCGAGCTTGATCTTCTTGAAGATCGTCGCGACATCGCGAACGGCGACCTCGCCATGGTCTACTTCGCAGCCCTTGGAGGGCACGCGCTCAAACGACTCCAACACCTCGAGATCGACGGCGAGGTTGGCGTCGGTGTAGTAGTCGACATCGACCTTGCGGACGTAGGCCTTCTTCTCGTGCCAGTCGAGGCGATCGACGTGGTACTGCTGGCCTCCGTGCATGTAGATCGCCTCGTCGTGGATCAGGAGAGGAGCCGCCGGGCGATCGACCTCGCCGATGACGCGCGGCTTCGGGCCCTGCTCGATGATGACGAAGTTGTCGATGGCCGCGGATCGCAGGCTGACCGCCTCCGCGGGAAACACCTCAGCCATCCAGTGATAGCGGCCTCCCGCTTTCACCAGCACGCCTTCATCGGCGAGCATCTCGAGTAGCTCCGCTGTACCGGGGCCGTACTCCTCGCCCTCCTCGAACGGCACCTCGAACGCGGCGCACTTCATGTGGCTGATGCGCACGAGCAGGTTGTCCGGATCGACGAGTCCCGCTTCGGGCGACGTATCGAAGAGATACTCGGGATGGGACGCCACGTATTGATTCAGCGGGGACGACGACGCGATGACGCAGGAGAACGCCAACTCCTGGCGTCGACCCGCCCGGCCCATCTGCTGCCAGGCGCTGGCAAGTGTGCCCGGGTAGCCCGTCAGCACGGCGGCATCAAGGCCGCCGATATCGACGCCGAGCTCGAGGGCATTCGTCGCGACGACGCCGCGAATGCGGCCCTCGCGCAGTCCGCGCTCGACGGCGCGGCGCTCGTTGGGTAAGTAGCCGCTCCGGTAGCCCTCGACTTTCGGCGGATCGCCGATGCGCTGCTTCAGCGACTCGCGGAGGTACCGGAGGAGGAGCTCGACGCGGACGCGCGACGGCGCGAAGACGATCGTCTGGACGCCGGCCTGCAGGAGCCGCGACCCGATCGTGCGGGCGGCGTTGACGGAGCTCTCCCGAATGCCGAGTTCGCGGTTGACGACGGGCGGGTTGTAGATGGCGACGACCTTGGGTCCGCGGGGCGCACCGTTGTTGTCGATCTGGACGACCGGACGCTGGACGAGGTTCTCGGCGAGTTCGCGCGGATTGGCGATCGTCGCGGAGCAGCAGATGAAGACGGGATCAGCGCCGTAGAAGCGGCAGACACGATGCAGCCGCCGGATGACGTTCGCGACGTGGCTGCCGAATACGCCCCGGTACTGGTGGAGTTCATCGATGACGACGTAGCGGAGGTTCTCGAACAGCTTCACCCACTTGGTGTGGTGCGGCAGGATGCCGGTGTGGAGCATATCCGGATTCGTGACGAC
>JANPBN010000637.1:0-7431 GCA_031430415.1 Dehalococcoidia bacterium | reverse complement strand
GGCGTGTCCGAGAGCACGGCAATCGTCGTGTCGCTCTCTAGGAAGATGTCGTGGGCGTAGTAGTAGCGGCTCAGACAATCCAGCTTGTCTGCTTCGGTGCAATCCGGATCGCCACCGAGAAACGTCCTGAAGAACCCGGCCGATGCCGGACTCTCGTTGACCCACGGCCCCTGCGGATCGACGTGGTGCGTCTGCACATCGAAGATGAACTCGTCGCCACCGAGCGCATCGCAGGCGTCCGGATCGGCATCGGTCGGCACGGCATAGGTGCCACCAGCGGGCGTGCCTGGCGCCCCGCCGTCGTCGTCATCGCAGCCCGCAAGATTGATCGCCGCCAGCGTCACGGCGATGCCGCCGGCACCCTGCAGAAAGCGCCGGCGGTCGACGCCCCGCCGCCGAGCGATGTCCTCGCCCATCTCGTGCGCCAGCGCCTCCGCGCGGCGGTGCGCTGCCGTGCGCGCCTTCGGTACGAACTCGCCGTTGCTCGCCTGCCCCGGCACGAACGGCAGCAAGATTGGCAGTTCCGGATCCGTCTTCTTCCGCCTCATGCCCTGATGGTAGCGAAATCCGCCATCTCCACTCCTCGATCGTGCATCATGAGGGATGGCTAAACCGTGGAATGATCCTGATGCCACTGGCATTGGATGGCAGGTGAGTCTGAGCGAATGGCCCGCTCACGTCGCGGGAGGAATCACCTACCTCGAGTCACTGCGCGGCAGTGCATTTGCCCGCGCACCGCGGCTATTCGATGAGTTGATTGAGTTCGCTCGCCAGCATGAACTCAGTCCCGACTATAAGAGCTGGGAAGAGTCCGAGGGTGTCGCACTCAGGAGGGATCACGAGCGAATGGGACGCGACATCGTCGTGAATCTGCACACAGCGAATGGCAAGGCTGAGATAACGATCCGCCCGTACGCTTCGTGGGTGATGCCGGCGCAGAACTCAACCGCGATTGCAATCGGCCGGCGATGGTTCACGGTGCGCTCGGACTGTGACGCGACGTTGTTTCGCGACACTCTTGAGCTCGCCTATGCAGACGTAATGCGCCTCACCACAGATGATCTGGTTGGTTGACGATGGCGCTCTGCAAGACGCCGCTCGCAGTATTTGCGAGCCGCGCGTAGAATCTCGCACGAGGTAACCGTGATGGAAAGACTTCAGGACCGCACCGCCATCATCACCGGCGGCGCCAGCGGCATTGGTGAAGCCACTGTCCGCCTCTTCGTCGCCGAGGGCGCACGATGCGTCATCGCTGACATCCAGGACGAACGCGGCGAGGCGCTCGCGGCGGAACTCGGCGACGCTGCGATCTACCAGCGCACCGACGTCTCGCACGAAGACGACGTGCGCGCCGCCGTCGCGCGGGCCGTCGCGCAGTTCGGCGGCCTCGACATCATGTTCAACAATGCCGGCTACGTCGGTGCTCCGGGCCCGATCGCGCAGGTGCCCGTGGCGGAGTACGATCGCCTGAACGCGGTGCTGCTGCGCGGCGTCTTTCTCGGCATCAAGCACGCGGCAGCCGTCATGCAGCCGCAGCGTCGCGGCGTCATCCTCAGCACGGCAAGCATCGGCGGCTTTCGCGGCGGCGAGGGCACGCATCTGTACGGCGCTCTGAAGGCGGCCGTGATCCAGCTGACGAAATCCGTCGCGCTCGAACTCGCCGAGGACGACGTGCGCGTCAACTGCATCGCCCCCGGCGGCGTCGCCACGCCATTGTCAGCAGCCGTCGGCGACCAGACGATACCGATCGACATCCTCGAGAAGGTCCTCGCCAAGTTCCAGCCGCTGCACCGCGCCGGCACCCCGCAAGACATCGCCCGCGCAGCACTCTGGCTGGCGAGCGACGAGGCATCGTTCGTGACCGGCCACACGCTCGTCGTCGATGGCGGCTACCTCGCCGGCACGCCCTGGCCGAAGCAGTCTCCCACGATGACACGGCGACCGGACCCCGCTCCGTAGCGCGGCTTCCTCGCTGCCGCGGGGCACAACCGTCCGCTTTCCCATGATCACCCGAACAAGCAGCAGCGGGCCGCCCTTCCGCCCCGCAAGCGTCCCGGATTCCTTGTTCGAGATGGGGCCTAGTGATAGCCTTCACATACCATGCGAGAGCGGCTCATCCAGAACCCGCACACCACCGGCGCATCGCACCTTTCGCGCCGAGGCGGATTCCCGCACTCCCCTCCGGTTCCACGAACGCACGGCACAGAAAGGTAGGCCGCCATGGCAGTCTACGAGCACGATGTCCTCGTCATCGGCGGTGGTCTCGCCGGCATGCGCGCCGCGATCGCCGCCCAGAAGATGGGCGCAGACGTCGCGATGATCTCGAAGGTCCACCCGGTGCGCTCTCACTCCAACGCAGCGCAGGGTGGCATCAACGGTCCGGGCCTCGGCGAGGGCGGCGGCCCCTGGGAAGAGCACGCCTACGAGACGACGAAGGCCTCCGACTACCTCGGCGACCAGGACGCCATCGAGATCCTCGCGCGAGAGGGTGGCCAGGAGGTCCTGCAGGCCGAGCATTGGGGCGTCGTCTTCAGCCGCAAGGAAGACGGCCGCATGGCGGTCCGGCGATTCGGCGGCATGGGCAAGGCGCGCACGTTCTTCGTCGGCGCCATCACCGGCCAGGCGATTCTGCACGTGCTCTACGAACAGCTGATGAAGCCCGGCATCTACCAGGCCCTGCGCAACTACGAGGAGTGGTTCGTCACCAGCCTGATCGTCGATGAAGGCCAGTGCCGCGGCGCCGTCGCCATGAACATCCGCACCGGCGAGATTCACACGATCAGCGCCAAGACAACCATCGTCGCCACGGGCGGCCTCGGTCGCGTCTACGAGCCCTCGACGAACGCCCTCATCTGCACCGGCGATGGCATCAGCCTCGCCTACCGTGCCGGCGCCCCGATCATGGACATGGAGATGGTCCAGATCCACCCGACCACTCTCAAGGGCTCCGGCGTCCTCATCACCGAGGGCGCGCGCGGTGAGGGCGCCTTCCTCCTCAACAAGGACGGCGAGCGATTCATGGAGAAGTACGCACCGAATCTCATGGAGCTCGCCTCCCGCGATGTCGTATCACGAGCCGAGCAGACCGAGATCGATGAGGGCCGCGGCGTCGACGGCTCCGTGTTCCTCGACATGCGCCATCTCGGCGAAAAGGTCGTGAAGGAAAAGCTCGAGGAGATCTACGAAATCGCCCGAGACCTCGTAAACATCGACGTTACAAAGGAATTGCTCCCCGTTCGCCCGGGCGTCCACTACATCATGGGTGGCGTCAAGACCGACGTCGACGGCCTCTCGCCCATGCCGGGCCTGTACTCCGCTGGCGAAGCGGCATGCGTCAGCGTTCACGGCGCGAACCGCGTCGGCGCGAACTCGCTTCTCGATACGCTCGTCTTCGGCCGGCGCGCCGCTGAGCACGCCGTCCCGTGGCTCCGCAGCCAAACCTTCAAGCCGATCGGCGACGTCGCCCAAGCCGACCGCGAGATGGTCGCCGAGATCATCGCCCGTCCACTCACCGACGATCGCGTCGCGAAGATCCGGCGCGACATGGGCGTCAGCATGAACGAGAACGTGGGCATGTTCCGCAACCCCGAGCGTCTCGAGAAGCAACTCGGCATCCTCAAGGAGCTACGCGCGCGCTACGACAAGGTCGGCATCGAGGACAAGGGCAAGGTGTTCAACACCGACCTCCTCTTCCACATCGAACTCGGATACATGCTCGACTGCGCCGAGATGATCGTTGTCAGCGCCATCGAGCGTAAGGAGAGCCGCGGTGCGCACACGCGGCTCGACTTCCCCAACCGCGACGACGAGAACTGGCTCAAGCACATCGTGCTCACGCGCCAACCTGACGGCAGCCAGAAAATGTCCTACACGCCGGTGACCATCACCCAGTGGCAGCCGCAGGAAAGGAAGTACTGATGAAGATCAAACTCAAGGTCAAACGCGCCGATTCGTCGGCGGGCACGACCGGCTTCAGCACGTACGAGATCGAGGCGCCCGAGAGCACGACCCTGCTCGACGCGTTGATCCAGGTCCGCGAGTACGAAGACGGCACACTCGGCCTGCGCTGCTCCTGCCGCAGCGCCATCTGCGGCTCTTGCTCCATGCGCGTCGATGGCCGCGCGCGCCTCGCCTGCCGCGCCAAGGTGATCTCCATCACCGGCGGCGACGAGAACCACGAGATGGTTGTCGAGCCGATGGGCAACATGCCCGTCATCAAGGACCTCGTCGTCGATATGGAGTCGTTCTGGTCGAAGATGCGCCAGGTCGACCCCTACCTCCAGCCCGCCGGCCCTGCGCCCGAAGGCGAGGAGTACCGCGTCACGAACGAGTCGATGCTCGACCTCACCCACACCATGAACTGCATCATGTGCGGCGCCTGCGTCAGTGACTGCACCGTGCTGGAGGTCGACAAGAACTTCATCGCTCCTGCCGCGCTCGCCAAGGCCTACCGCGTCGCCGCCGACCCCCGCGATGGCAAGGAGCACGAGCGCCTCGAGGCGCTATCGGAGTACGGCGGCATCTGGGACTGCACGCGTTGCAACATGTGCGTCGAAGTCTGCCCCAAGGGCGTCGCGCCCATGAACCGCATCATGCAGCTCCGTGAGATGGCGCTCGAAGCCGGTATCAAGAACAACGCCGGCGCCCGTCACGCCGCCATCTTCACGAAGTCGATCACCGACGGCGGCCGCCTGAACGAGATCTGGATGCTTCCGGGATCCGTCGGCCTCTTCAACATCGGACGCATGACGAAGGAGATGCCGGGCGCACTCCGCATGGCGCGCGCTGGCAAGCTGCCCATCCCCCAGGCGATACCGCCGGGCTTTCCCGGCGCTCACAGGATGAAGGGCATGGATCGCGTCCGGAACGTGATCCGCAAGTCATCCACGTTAAAACCGGTCAAGGCGGAGGTCACGGACTAATGGCGGCAATCAAGTACGCATTCTGGCCCGGCTGCGTGTCCAAGGGCGCGGCGCCGGAGCTCTACATGGCGACGAACCGCATCGCGAAGGAGATGGGCATCGAGCTTGTCGAACTCGACCAGGCCACCTGCACCGGCGCGGGCGTCCTCCAGGAGCAGAATCCCGAGATGGGCGACGCCCTCAACGCGCGCACCTTCGCGCTCGCCCAACAGCTCGGCCTGCCCCTCATGAACATCTGCTCCACGTGCCAGGGCATCGAGAGCATGGTGCAGGACAAGCTCACGAAGAATCCGGAGTACCTCGAGAAAATCAACGCCGTGCTGGCCGACGAGGGTCTGCACTACACGCCCGGCCTCGAGATCAAGAACTTCCTCTGGGTGCTCGTCGAGGACTTCGGCCTCGACAAGCTCAAGGCCATGGTGAAGCGCCCACTCACTGGCCTCCGCATCGGCCCGTTCTACGGCTGCTACATCCTCCGCCCGAGCCAGTTGCTCGGCAAGGAAGACCACCCCGACCGCGACAAATACCTCGAGATGGTGATCGAGGCTGTCGGCGCTACCGTCGTCGACTACGAAGGGTCGAAGAAGTGCTGCGGCTTTCCGCTGCTCACGATCAACCGCGAGAACTCCCTCAAGCAGGCCGGCAACCACATCCACGAAGCGCAGGATCTCGGCGCCGACGCGCTCGTCTCGCCCTGCCCGCTCTGCCATCTCAACCTCGATGCGCAGCAGCCCGCCGCGAAGCAGGTAAGCCAGCACGAGATCGATCTGCCCATCCTCCACCTGCCACAGATGATCGGCCTCGCGATCGGCGTCCCACCGAACGAGATGCGCCTGAACCACCACGTCGTCTCGACGAAGAAGCTCCTCGCCAAGCTCGAAGGCACTCCCGTCGGCGCATAGCGCACCCACCACCAACGCACACGAACAGAGCGGCGGGGCCTATCTTGCCCGCCGCTCTCTTCATGGTCTTACCCACACCGCGGCCGCAATCGTGGCATGGCGTGACGTGGTGTGGCGCAGGCACTCTTGCCTGCGTGCTGCATGTGGCTCACTCATTTCCGCCCGGTGACTACCTACACCGCGCACCGCGGTCTGAGCGCAATACCTCCCGCCGCAACTGCCGCGCCGGCTGCAAGCACAACCCACGCTCGCCAGCCGAACGGTTCCGCAGATGGTCCGCCGCTCCCGGTGTCCGGCGGAAGAATTCCGTACGAATTGCGCCAAACGCAGTCCCGATTCACATCAGTCCCTCCGACTAGCTCTCGAAACGCGGATCTCTCCAATCCGAGCGCCTTGACTCGATAGGTGATGCGGCCCGGTGAGTCGCACCAGGCGGCGAATCGCGGCGCTACCGCGAAAGAGGACTGATTGTCGAGGATGAACGTGTGCTGCTCAGAACCACCTGCGTCATTCAGAACGAGCACCTGGATCTCATATTGCCCGTCGCTTGGATGATCCCATAGCAGGATCACATACGGAGGACCTTGCCCAGCCGTGAGTTCTAGGTCCTCGACCGGGCCTTGTAGATCAGGATTCCCCGGGCCGACCGGGCACTCTACAGAATCGCCGGTCTCAGCCGCCACTCCACTGGTTCCAGCCGAAACCGCCGTAACGCGGTACACGTGGTTCGGCTCATAGCAGTCCGTCATGGACCCTCGGACAGGTGCCTGTCGGCGTCCACCCGAGATCGCGAACGTTCGCGAGTAAGAAGGGTAGCCAGCCTTCGACGTTATGACGACTTCGACGTTAAAGAACTCCGGCATTCCTTCGTACTTCCATGTCAGCCTCCCGCTGTACTCCTCCTCCCGCGCGAAGGTCAAGTTCTCTATCGCGCCGCGTGGCGGCGGTAGCGACGCTCTCACCTCGACTTCCCGCGTGTGAACGTGCCCGTCGCTGTCCGGGCGGCTGGTGAATTTGAACCGAAACGGCAACCGCGTCTCGGGAAGCGGATCGGGCGACGTGATGAGCGGTATCCGTGGCGCGAACGTGCCGAGTTCGCCAAACAACGTCGTCCGGCTCGTCAGTGGCGTACACGACTGGAACGTCTCGTGCGGATGATCCGGATCGCCGATCACAACGAGCGTCGTCAGCGCTCCAGTATCGGGATCGACGTCGTAGAGGTAGTTGATCAGCAGCGGGATATCTGGAGCTGGCGAGACATCTGCCACAAACCGAAGCCAGTGCTGCCCCGGCGCGACATCATGCAGATACGGCGGGTACTCGGGAGACGACAAGACATTCGTCGCCTTCACGATATCCACCGAGAAAGGCACGGTGAGATCGCAGTTCGGCCGCGTGATCCCATTCGTCGTAGCGACCGCATCAAACCGGCCGACGATGGCGCCGTCCCAGATGTCGGCGGGCGAGGCGATCCGGCTCCCGGGCGGAGACTCGATCCGAACCGTCGCAAAGGGCTCGCCCTCATCCAAGGTGATCGTCGTCTGCACGTCCGGGTGCCCGCCCGCCTCCAGCTTCGAGACGACGACGCTCACCTCGGGCGCCTCGAA
>JANPBN010000636.1:0-2662 GCA_031430415.1 Dehalococcoidia bacterium | reverse complement strand
GATCCGACGCTACGACGCTGCTGTACGGACTGTTGAAGTTGGCGCCAAATGGGGCGAAGAACACGAATGTCAGTACACCCATGACTCCGGCCTTGAACGCGCCGGTGGCGATACTGCGCACGGTGAAGCGGCCGTCCTGCGCCCGTTCGGCGATGATGAGGCCTGCGGCGCCGATCAGCAGGAACGGCGGGAAGTCCCACGTATTGATCCATCGCAACGCGCCGACGATCAGCCCCAGAAGAACGACCATGCTCCAGTTCGCGATGGTGCGGCGCCGCGCGCTGTTGGCGGGCGCCGTGATTGGATCAAGCCGCGAGAAGTTCATCACGACGCCGAGCGCGACGCCTACTGCGGTCATGGCGAACGGGATCGCCATCAAATGCGCGTGCAGATCGGCGAAGAGGAATGTCCAGAACGGGAACTCCGTGATGGGCGTGACTTCGGTCTGCGGATTGACGACATCGATCGCGCGGCTCGGATCCCACCAGTCGTAGCGGAACATCGTCTCGCGGAGCGTCGTCGAACCGGTAGCGATCTCCCAGAAGCCGCCGGCGATCGTGACGATCGGACCGATGACGGGCAGATTGGTCTCCCACGGGCTGATCGTCGCGAACTGTGACTCGAGGACGCCGACGGCCTTGAGGTTGCCGGCGATCAAGACGAGGAAGATCGCGCCAAGACCGGCGAGGATCGGGCCCTTCGCCGAGATGCGGCCGCCGCCCGCGCGCCGCTTCATCATCCGCCGCGTGGACTCAGCGAGGTTGTAGGTGACGGAGAATGTCGCCGCCGCGGCGAGCGCGAAGAACATCGGCACGATCAGGTTGTACGCCACTTCCGGCACGACGCCTGTCAGTTTCGTAACCGTTGCCGCGATGAACTGGCCGTAATAGTAGTAGTTGAGGTAGCCGCCCGCGTTCCACGGATCGATCGCGCCCTGGGTCAGGTCGGTCGTCTTGATGACGCCGATGAGATAGGCGAGGTCCATGGGCTTCTCGCCGCCCTGTCCGGGATGCCACAGATCTGGGTTCTGCAAGCGCACCCAGTAGGCGCCGCTGAAGACGAGCAGGAACAGACCCTCGGCGCCGGCGAGGAAGCGCCAGCGTTCTCGAACGAACGCGGCGAGCTCGGTGCGCCAGAAGTACGCCGTCGCGGCGCCCGCGACGAGCATGGCCGCGAGGCCGCCGGCGATCTCGGCGCGCGTATATGCCGCGCCGAAGAATGCAGCCGGCGCGTACGCTGCGTAGGAGAGGCCGAGAATGCCAAGTGGCTTCGTCAGCAGATATCCGCGATCGGGCAGCGAGCGAAACAGCACGAGTACAAGCGGCGTCACCGCCAGCGCCGCCAGCTCCATCGCGATCAGCCAGAAGATGAGCGGATAGCGGTTGACAATGCTGTCCGGATCGAAGATGGACGACCACGTGCCGCCAGCCTGCTGGCGCTCCAGCACATCGGCGCGGAAGCGAAGTTCGTTCTGCGCTGCCTGTCCCGGTAGCACCTGTACGCCTGGCTCGAAGGTATCGGCGCGCAGCACCTTACGCGCATTGTCGGCGGAGTAGGCGCTGGTCTTCTTGTACACGGTGACGGTCGGGTGATCGTAGACGGAGTACGACTCCTCGGCGCCGGTGTCGTTGAACTCCATGCCGAAGATTTCGGGATACGACGGGAACTCGGCGACCTTCTCGAAGCCAAGCTCTCCGGAATCGAGCGCCGCGTAGTAGCGGGAAGTCACCGGCCACACCGACGGTACGCGCGGGATGTTCCCGGACAGCCTGCGGCTGCTGGGGATGATGTAGTCGACGACATCGATGTCGTTAAGCAGTTCTTCGACGCGCTGCGGGGTGTCGGTGTTGAAGTTCTTGAAGTCGATATGGGAGTACGACTTCGTATCGGCGCCTTGCACCTGGTACGGCACCGAGTCGTCCCAGTGCTCGTGGCCGATGACGGAGCCCTCGGGCACGTTCTCGTACACCCACTCGGACGCGGCGACGCGCGTGACGGGCCGCGTGTAGATGGAGTAGAACGCTAGCCCCATCATCAGCGTCATCACGGCGACGGTGGCGACGCCGATGCCGACGACGGGCGGCAGGGCGGGCTTCAGCGGCGACAGGCGCACGCCCGCGGCGCCGAGGCGCGCGAACGGCTCACTCGAACGGCTCCAGTCCCATGACTTGATGAGCAGGAACGCCGCGAAGACCGTCAGCACGGGGTAGAGCGGCAGGAAGTACCGCATGTACAGGGAGTACTGCGCGCCCATGAATCCGAAGTAGCCGAGAACCCAGGCCAGCGGGATCAGCCAGACGAGTTCCTTTTTCACGAAGGCGTAGGCCATGGCAAACAGCACGCCGAGCCACATAGTGATACCGAGCGCGGGCCCGGCGCCCCAGCTGACGATCTGCTGCGCCGGCCAGATCCACTTCGAACGGCCGATCCACTGGACGTTCGGCGGGAAGGCAGCATCGCCACTGAGCAGCTGTTGCTGGTCGACCTGATCCTTGAGCCATTGCTGATTGATGATGTCCGGGTACCAGAACGGCAAGGGCCCGATGTGGCCGCGTTGCGTGTGGAACCAGTCGGCGATGCCCGGGGCGTTGAACGCGTAAGGCATCGCCAGGCGAAATGCGATGAAGCCAGCCATCGTCGCGACAAGGGAGCCGAGGATGAG
>JANPBN010000635.1:0-1654 GCA_031430415.1 Dehalococcoidia bacterium | reverse complement strand
CGGAGGCCAAAGGCCGGAGATCCCGAGCAAAGCGGGGCAGGCACGTCAAGGTGTCAGCGTTGGCCTGGTCCCTCTCCATTTCATGGAGAGGGCGCTGCCCCCGCGTAGCGTGCGGGTGGCCGCAGGCCGGCGCGGCCCAGCTGCACAGCACGGGGTGAGGGCCCGGGGGCACGAGCCTACCCCGCACAACTTTGCGTTGGACGCTCACGGTGCAATCTCGCCTCCCGCCTCCCGCCTCCCCCTCACCGCCCGCTCGCCGCGACAAGCGTCGCGTACGCCACGCTCACGGCGTCCTCGAGCTGCCCCGGCCGCATGTGGTCGATCGTGTCCTGCTGCGTGTGGATCAAGGAGTCGTTGCGATTGAACATCACCACCGGCACATCGCCCGCAGCGAACGACGCATGGTCGCTGCTCGCCCCCACGAGTTCGCCCGTGCTCGCCGCCACGCCAAGCCGGTCCGCCGCGATCCGCGCGACCTCCAGCATGTCCTCAGAGCCGATGAGGAACAGATCCGCGTCGCCGCCGATCATGTCCAGGTTCAGCATCACTCGCATCGCCGCGCGATCGTCCGGCGACATCTGTGCGACGTAGTACTCGCTGCCGATCAGTCCGAGTTCCTCCGCACCGAAGAGCGCGAAGCAGTGCACGCCCGCCGGCCTGTTCGCCGCCACGAGGCGCGCCATCTCGATCACCCCCGCCGTCCCCGATCCGTTGTCATGCGCTCCGCCCGTCACGGCGACCGTATCGAAGTGTCCGCCCGTCAGCGTGTCGCAGCGCTCCGCGCCGGCCGGACGCGCCAGCACGTTGTACGACGTGCCGCTCGGCGGCGGTAGCGTGATCGTCGCCGGCATCCCCATGTCCCGCAGCGCGATGCCGTCCGTCTGCCGCAGACCGAGCACCGCCAACGGTACGTCGCCTCCGAGGTCGCCGATGAAGTTGCCCGGCACGTCGTTGAAGATCAGCACCGCCGAAGCGCCAGCTGCAGCCGCGTTCCTCGCCTTGTCGCCGAGTGTCAGTTCGCGGCGCTCGATCAGCGCGATGGCGCCGTTCAGGCCGCCAACCGGAAAGTCCTCGGGCCGCCCCAGTCCAACAAACACGATCGGTCCTGCAGCATCCCCGAACGCCGACCCGCGCATCGAGTACCCGCCGAACGCCTGCCCACCTGCATCGACGCGCCCCGGCAGGAATCGCGACGCCGCGAATGGAAATGCCTGCTGCGTAACGATGTAGCCGAACTCTTCGAGCCTTCGCTGCAGATACGCGCGCGCCTGGGCGTCGCCCTCGCTCCCCGCAGGCCTCGGGCCGATGTCGACGGCCAGCGCCGAGTTCGTCTCGAAGATCCGTGCGCCGTCCGCCTCCCCGCCGCCGATGGCATCAGGCGTCGGCGAAAGAGCAGCGGTGGCTGTCGGTAGCCCGGCCGTGGAGGTGGCTGGCAGTCGCTCGTCGTTCCCGCCGAAGCACCCGCTGGCAATCAGGCAGGCCGCGATGGCGAGCGGCGTCACGATGATGCGTGGGACGGTCAGTGACGTGCTCCAATCGGGGCGGCCGAGGGCGTCCGGGCGGACAGGCCTCGCAGCGTGGACGATACGTCACGCACCGTGGCGCGGATGCCTCAGCGCGGCCGGCGGCGCGCGAACCACGCCTTCACGCGATC
>JANPBN010000634.1:0-2473 GCA_031430415.1 Dehalococcoidia bacterium | reverse complement strand
CTCCGCAGCGAAGCCGGACATCGCGGGTAACCCGAGCGACGCAAGTCCGGCGATGACCATCACGGTCGCCGCAAGCGGCATCGTGTGCGCGAGGCCCGAGAGCTGATCGATATCACGCGTGTGCGCCCGGTCGTAGATGATGCCGACCATCACGAATAGCAGCCCCGTGATCGTGCCGTGCGTGAACATCTGCAACGCTGCGCCATTCAGGCTGACATGCCCGAGCGCGGCGATGCCCAGCAGCACGTACCCCATATGGCTCACGCTGGAGTACGCGACCATGCGCTTCAGATCCTTCTGCCGAATCGTGAGCACGGCGCCGTAGATGACGGAGATCGCGGCGAAGGTTGCGAGCCAGACGCCGTAGTCCTTCGCCGTATCGGGCAGCAGTGTCACGCAGATGCGGATGATGCCGTAACCGCCCATCTTAAGCAGGACGCCGGCGAGCAACACAGAGACCGCCGTGGGTGCATCGGTATGCGCATCCGGCAGCCACGTATGTAGCGGGAACATAGGCAACTTCACGGCGAAGGCGATGAAGATCAGCCCGAAGATCGCCCAGAGCGGCAGCAGCGCATCGCCGATCGTGCTCTGCGATAGCGCGACCATGTCGAACGTCGGCGTTGGCTCGGCGCTCAGGCCGAGCACGAGGAAGCCAACCAGCATCAGCGCCGACCCGGCAATCGTATAGAGCAGGAACTTCATCGCCGAGTACTCTTTCCGTCCGGTGCCCCAGACGGAGATGAGCATGTACATGGGCAGCAGTTCGACCTCCCAGAAGACGAAGAACATCAGCAGGTCGAGCGAGGTGAAGACGCCCAGCACGCCCGTCTCAAGCGCGAGGATCCAGATGAAGTATTCCTTCGTCCGCAGCGTGACGCCAAAGGAGATCAACGTTGCGATAACGAACAGCAGCGTCGTCAGCAGCACCATCATCATGCCAAGACCGTCGACACCCATGTGGAACTGCACGTCGAAGCCGGCAGTCGCCGCATCGATCCACGTCGCCTGCGACTCGAACTGAAACGGATTCACCTGAACGGCGCCCGGCTCGCGCTCGAAGGCGAACATCAGCACCACCGATGCGACGAGCGCGGTGAGCGTCGAGAGAAGTGCGATGGCGCGCGCCTGCCCGTCGTTGTCGCGCGGAACCGTGAACATGATCACGGCGGCCGCGACGGCCGGGAAGAAGACGGTGAAGACGAGCAGTCCGTTCATCGGCTACCTCTCCACCAACACGAGCGTGACGACTACGGCGGCTATGACGCCCGCGAAACCAACGCTGCCGTAGGCCTGCACGGAGCCCGACTGCACCCAGCGCAGTGAGTCGCTGGCGCGCCGGGAGACCACACCAACGCCGTTGACGGTTCCGTCGATGACGTTCGTGTCGAACCACTGACCGGCCTTCGTCGCCATGTCATACAGGCCACGCTTCACGACGACGCCCTCGTACAGTTCGTCGACGTAGTACTTCCGCGAGGCGAGCGTGTGCAGTGGGCCAAACGCGCGCTGCAACGTCGCGGCCGAAATGAGCTTCGCCTCGTAGATGGCCCAGGCCAGCGCGATGCCCGCCAGCGCGAGCGCCGACGACCCAATCGCAATCGGATAGCTGAACTCGCCGTGGTGCAGCGCTTCCTCCGCCTCATGCGGAAGCGCGCCTTCTAACAACAAGCCCAGTCGGTCCCAGCCATCGAACGGCAGATTCGCGAGTCCAGCCGCCGCGGCCGGCACCGCGAGGATGAGTAGCGGCAGCGCCATGACAGCCGGAGCCTCGTGCGGTGGGCCGGCATGGGCGCCGTGTGCTCCATGCTCGGGGGGCTCGCCGCCCTTGTACTCGCCGTGAAAGGTCAGGAAGACGGCGCGAAACGAGTAGAACGCCGTCATGAACACGACGGCCATCGCGACCCAGAACAGCAGCTTGTCATCATGCCAGGCCGTACCCAGGATCTCGTCCTTCGACCAGAATCCGGCCAACGGGAACACGCCGGCGAGGCTCAGCGAGCCGACGAGGAAGGTCGCGTACGTGATCGGCATGTACTTGCGCAAGCCGCCCATCTTGCGCATGTCGAAGGTGCCCGTCGCGTGGTTCACCGAGCCGGAGCCAAGGAACAGCATCGCCTTGAAGAAGGCATGCGTGAACAGGTGGAAGATCGCGGCGACGTAGCCGCCCGTGCCGAGCGCCAGCATCATGTAGCCGAGCTGGCTGATCGTGGAGTACGCGAGAACGCGCTTGATGTCCGTCATCACGACGCCCATCGTGGCAGCGAAGATTGCCGTGAACCCGCCGACGTACGCGACGGTTCGCAGCGCATCCTCGGACACCTGGAAGACCGGATACATCCGCGCGACGAGATAGACGCCGGCCGCAACCATCGTCGCGGCGTGGATGAGCGCGGACACGGGCGTCGGGCCCTCCATCGCGTCGGGGAGCCAGTTGTGCAGCGGGAACTGTGCCGACTTGCCGACGGCGCCG
>JANPBN010000633.1:0-1982 GCA_031430415.1 Dehalococcoidia bacterium | reverse complement strand
CGAGATCCTGAACGCGAAGCCCTATGCCTACCTCGATGATGCACCGCTCGACGAGCGGCGCACGCGCGCGGTGACGCTTCGGCGCACACTGCCGGAGCACGCACGCGACCTCGGCGCGCTGGACGCCGAGGCGATCGAGCGCGTGCTGGACGAGGCGCGGCCCGATCCGCGCGACGCGGACGAACTCCACGACATGCTGCTCGGCGTCGTCGCACAACGCGCGAGCGACGCGTGGCGCCCGATGTTCGAGGCACTGGCTGACGCTGGACGCGCGTCCTGCGCGACGGCCGACGGCGCGGCGTTCTGGTTCGCGACGGAACAACTGCGTGCGATCGAGGCGCTGTATCCCAGCGCGACCCGCTCGCCCGCGGTGCGTCTGCCGGAACATCTCGATGGGCCGCGGCCGGAGCGCGAAGATGCGGTGCTCGCGGCGGCACGCGGGCACATGGAGTACATCGGACCGGTGGCGCCGGCAGACCTCGCCGCGATGCTCTCGCTGGGGACGCTGGAGGTGGTATCGGCGCTGGCGCGGCTCGAGGGCGAGGGCCTTGTGCTACGCGGCCGGTTCACGCCGGGACGCGACGATGAGGAGTTCTGCGACCGCCGCCTTCTCGCGCGGATCCATCGTTACACCCTCGACCGGCTGCGCAGCGAGATCGAACCGGTGACCGCGCAGGATTTTCAGCGCTATCTGTTCACGCGACAGCACGTCGGCGGCAACCGGCGCGTCGAAGGCAAGCGCGGACTGATCGAGATCATCGCGCAACTCCAGGGGTTCGAGATCCCGGCCGTCGCATGGGAACGCGACGTGCTGCCGGTCCGGATCGCGAACTACACGCCGGCCTGGCTCGACGACCTGTGTCTCGCCGGCGACGTCGCGTGGGCGCGGCTGACGCTGCGCAAGACGAGTGGCGGCTCGCGCGGTGCAGCGCCTTCGCGCGCGACGCCGCTGACGCTGACATTGCGGCGCGACCTCGGTGCGCTGCTCGACACCGTGCGCGGACCACTGCAGCCGGAACCACCGGCGGCGGGCGTCGCCGCCGAGGTGCTCGATGCGTTGCGGACGCACGGCGCGTTGTTCTTCGATGACATCGTCGCGGCGACGCGCCAGTTGCCGATCCAGATCGAAGAGGCGTTGTGGGACCTCGTCGGGCGCGGCATCGCGACGGCCGACGGGTTCGGTGCGCTGCGGCAGATCATGACGCCCGACCGGGCGGCGAGGTCAGGGCGCAACCAGCGGCGTCACGCGCGTTACGGCGCCGCCCGCGTCGGCCGCGCCGTCGCGCCGCAGGGGCGCTGGTCGATCGTGCACAACTTTGGCGCCGGGGTGACGCAGCAGGACGAACTTGCAGAGCAGGCAGCGGCGCAACTGCTGTCGCGATACGGCGTCGTGTTCCGCGATCTGGTGGCGCGGGAGTCGCTGGCGATTCCGTGGCGCGACATCGTGCGGGCACTGCGGCGCCAGGAGGCACGAGGCGTCGTGCGGGGCGGCCGCTTCGTGACGGGGTTTGTCGGCGAGCAGTACGCGCTGCCGGAAGCTGTCGATGCGCTGCGCCGGGTGAGGAAGCAGGAACGCAGCGGCGAGACCGTCCGGATCAGCGCGGCCGATCCGCTCAACCTGGCGGGCATCATCACGCCGCCGCCGCGCGTTCCGGCGCTGCACACGAACGCGATCCTGTATCGCGACGGGCTGCCAGTGGCCGTCGAGGAAGGGCGTGCGGTGCGGCAGCTAGGTGGGGCCGATGCGGAGGTCGCGGCCGCGCGGTGACGGACCGCGCGCACCGAGCCGGACCGGCTCATGTCCACCAGCTTCGTCAAATGGCCAAAATAAACACCTTTACGCAGTGGATCTGAATGATTGCGAGGGCGTATCCTAAGCGCACGCTCAGTTAATCCCTTCGCCGGTCGATGGATTAGGCAGTCGGGCGACGCATCTAAGGAGACGAACGAATGAAGCAAGAGCTCCTGCAGCAGCTCCGGGC
>JANPBN010000632.1:0-2011 GCA_031430415.1 Dehalococcoidia bacterium | reverse complement strand
GCTCGCGCTCCTGCTGCACGCGGAAGCGATGCCAGAGGTCCGCCTCGCGCCGTGCCTTCTCCCGCGCGTAGTCCTCGTAGTCGCCCACGAAGGTCTCGATGCGCGTGCGAGTCGCATCGAGCTCGAGGATCGATGTGGCGTGATCGTCGAGGAGCGCGCGGTCGTGTGACACGAGCAGCACCGGTCCCGCGAACGCATCGAGATAGCCATCGAGCCAGCCGAGCGCGTCGAGATCGAGGTTGTTCGTCGGCTCATCGAGCAGCAGCACATCCGGCCGCTGCGCGACGAGGTCGATGAGCGCGAGCTTCGTCTGTTCGCCGCCACTCAGCTGCCCGACGGGCTCATCCGGCGTCACATCGCGCAACTGCAATGCCGCCCATGCCTCGCCCGCCGCCCCGGCGTCGGATGCAGCCATCGCGTCGATCGCGTCGGCGTATGCGCTCTCGGCGGACGTATCGCCACGCCCGAGGCGTGCGGCAAGCGCTTCGAGGCGCGCCTCGGCATCGCGACCGGCACTGCCGCGCCTGGCCGCGCCGGCGAAGGCGTGCGTGAACAGTTCACCGACGGGCCGCGCCGCGTCGTGCGCGTACCCCTGCCGCAGCATGCCGATGCGGGCGCCCCCATGCCGCACGCCCGGATGCATCGTGACGCTGCCGCCATCCGCTGGGTCCGCGCCGGCGATGACGCGCAGCAGCGTCGACTTGCCGCTGCCGTTCGCGCCGACGACGCCCGCGACCTCGCCCGCGTTCACGACGAAGGACGCGCCCTCGAACAGCGTGCGCGCGCCGAAGCGCTTGGTGAGTGATTGGACCTGGAGCAGCAACATCGGGAGCCTTCCTGTCCGCGCCTCCGTATTCGGAACACGCGAAAACAGCCACGGAGCATTCCGTGGCTGGGCGATGTGACGGTATCTGTGCTGGTGAAGATGACCTGGCGCGAACCAGGGCGCACTACGGCCGGACGCTATGCATCCGTTCCGTTTCGTCGTCGCCCGTGCTCAGTCAGTCATCGGTCTCCTCGTGCGTTGCTCCTCCGAGTGTAGCGGTGGGGCGCCGAGGGTTGCAAGCCGGGCGTCAGAACGGGCACACCTGTGCCGCGTCGAATGGCGGGTTGCCGTAGCCGAAGTCCCAGACGGTGCGATACGCGTCGGCGTTCTGCGCGAGATGGTCGGTCACGGCGGCGCACGCGATCCCCACCGAGCCCTTCGCGCGATACGCCGTGAGGAATACAGCCGCGAATTGCGCATTCAGTGTGCCGGACGATTCGTCGATGGCGCGCTGCAAGTACGCCTCGCCGGCGGCGGTGTCGGTTCCGGCGGCGACCACCGCAACCCCGGCGCGGTAGAGCGCGTAGCCCTGCAGTTCGGATCGCCTGTCGTACGCATCAGCGAGCGCCGGATCGTTGGTGGCGGCGATGTATGCCTTCTCGGCATCGGCGTACTGTCCGGCAGCGAAGAGCGCATCCGCATCGAGGATCGCGTGATACAGGAACTCAGGCGGGTCCTTCACGCTCGACGTCAGCACGTACAGCGTGCCGTCATACCGATAGGAGTCCGTATACAGCCGGTTCGGGCCAGCGCCGACGCTGTTGATCGCGCCGCCGTGCGCGATGAGTTCGTCGACACCGTCGCCCGCGGAGTCACGGAGCGTGAACGTAGCCGTTTGCATGATGAAGCCGTTCTCCGGCGTCAGGAGGCGCGCGCCCGCAGCTTCGATCGTCACCACGAAGATGCGGTCGTTGCAGGTGTGGGCGCCGCAGTCCTTCTGGACGTAAGCGAAGGCCCCCGCGCCATCGCCGATCCGCACGCCCGCCGCTGCGATCTCGACGGCGAAGATACTCGGCACGGACTGATGCCGGACTCGCCAGCCGGTGTCATCGCGATCGAAGGCGACGGCCTGGTGCTCAACCGGCGCGCCCGGCTCCGGCTGCGGCCCCGACAGCGCCACGACGATCTCTTCGTCGGCGTCCGTGTCGATGTTTCCGCGCCGGCACGAGTCCGCCTTGTCGATGC
>JANPBN010000631.1:0-2853 GCA_031430415.1 Dehalococcoidia bacterium | reverse complement strand
CCGGGCGCGTATGTCGTGGTGTTTCGCCGCCATGGTGGCGCGATCGCAGGGCCGGCGTGGGAGCTCGTGTTGTCCGACGACGGCATCGTCGGCATCAACTATGGCTGCGGCGACACGCCCCAAAGCCTGATCGACGCACAGGGTCTTACCGACGAAATCATCGCGCCCCAAGAGTAGGCGGCGTTGACGAGGAGGAAGTACGGATATGACGGAAGAACTGCACGTGGTGTTCGGCGCCGGACCGGTCGGGCGCGCCGTAATGAGTGCGCTCGTGGCGCGAGGACGCAGTGTGCGCATCGTCACACGCAGTGGCGTCGCCGATGCGGGAGATGGCGTCGCCGTCATGGTGGGCGATGCGACGGACGTCGCGTTCACGCGCCAGGCGTGTAGCGGCGCGGCGGTCGTCTACAACTGCCTGAACGCGCCCTACAACAAGTGGCCGAAGCAGTTTCCGCCGCTGCAGGCCGGTGTGCTCGAGGGCGCCGCGTCGGCAGGGGCAAAGCTCGTCGTCATGGAGAACGTCTACATGAACGGACCGACCGGCGGTCGTCCGCTCACCGAAGACCTGCCGTACAACGCCACCACGCGGAAGGGCGTGGCGCGCGCACGCATGTCGGAAGCGCTGATCGAGGCGCATCGTGCCGGCAAGGTGCGCGTGGCTATCGGCCGCGCGTCGGATTTCTTCGGTCCGGGCGTCACCGAGTCGTCGATGGGCGATCGCGTGTTCCCCCAGGCGATCGCCGGCAAGCCTGTGCAGGCGATCGGCGACCCGTCGCTGCCGCACAGCTACACGTACATGCCGGACATCGGCCGCGGCCTCGTGACCCTGGGCGAGCGCGATGAGGCGCTCGGCCGCGCCTGGCACCTGCCGACGCCGCCGGCCGTGTCGACCCAGCGGTTCGTGGCGATGATCGCTGAGGCCGCGGGCACGACGCCGAAGGTGACGCGAGTGCCGAAGATCGCGCTGAGGGCGCTCGGCCTGGTCAACCCGATGGTGCGCGAGCTCACCGAGATGCTGTACGAGTTCGAGGAGCCGTTCGTCGTCGATGACAGCGCGTTTCGCGCCGCCTTCGGTGGCCAGCCCGCGCAGCTCCCCGAAGCGATCCGCGAGACCGTCGCGTGGTACCGCGCGCGGTAGACATCGCCTATGCTTTGCCTCAGTCTGCCCCGGCCCCGACGATGGAGCCACAGGCAGGAGACTGGGCGACGAAGCGCGCCCGGCGCACGTTGAGGAATGGAGGGGCCAGCATGGTGGCAAGCCACACGAATGATTTCCAGGTCACCTGGGCGAACGCGGACGACAGCCAGTTGCCGTGGCTATTCGACGCCATGCACACGCCGGCGCCTCTGTGCCAGCTGGCAGCCGAGTTCTGGACTCGCCTGACGAGCGCATACATGGGCATGCGGACCGTCTACGTCAACGGGTATGCGTACTCGACGCCGGGACAGCCGCGCCCGCCGTCTCCGGAGATTCTCGAGCGGGGCATCCTTGACGTGTGGACGAACGACTACGCGCCCAGGATCAAGGGCACGTGCGACCGGACACGTGCGGGCGATTACGACAGTATGAGTCTGGCCGAGCTCGGCGATTCCATCGAGGGCATCGTCGCCGATTCGGTCAAGGCGTTCGGCTACACCATGAAGGCGATCACCGCGTTCATGGGACCGACCTTCGGCTTCGTCGCATTTCTCCAGAACGAGCTCGGCGAAGAAGGGCCCCGTCTTGCCGCGACGCTGCTGCAAGGCTTCGAGAATGGTACGGCGGCAGCTGGCGCCGGCCTCAGCGACCTGGCGGAAGAGGCGTCGCGGCGTCCGGCGGTTGCGACAGCTCTGCGCGAGGGTCGCTTCGAGTCGTTGGACTCCGTGGAAGGCGGGGCGGAGTTCATGGCGAGGTTCCGCGCGTATCTCGACGAATTCGGCTGGCGCGTCGACAGCTGGACCTACATCGAGCGCCCGACGTGGGCCGAGAATGCCCGCCTGCCACTCACGCTCATCAGCCACTACATCAACGATGCCGAGCGCTCGCCTGCCGCTGCCCACCTGCGCGCCGTCGCGCAGCGCGAAGAAGCCGTGAAGGATGTCGAGGGTCGCCTCGGCGCAGACAAACTGCCGCAGTTCCGTGCCATGCTCGAGATGTGCCAGGTGCACGTCCCGGTCAGCGAAGGCCGTGCCCTATGGCAGCTGATTACGGTTGGTTCCCTGCGTGTGCCCTTCCTGGCGCTTGGCCGCAAGCTCGTTGCCGCCGGTGCGCTGGCGAGTGCGGATCAGGTCTTCTTCTTTGACACGGTCGAACTCAAGACCGCCGCACACAACCCGACACCGCAGCTCATGGCGACCGCCGCCGCGAGACAGCAAGAATTCGCGCGCTGCGGCGCACTGACGCCACCTCCCTTCGTCGGAAATCCGCCGGATATGTCCTTGATGCCGCCGGAAGTCCAGCCGATCCTCACCCTCTTCCTCGGAGTCGCGTTACCAAGCGTCGAAGGGCGCGAGATCAAGGGGCAGGCAGCCAGCAAGGGAGTCGTTCGGGCGCGCGCGCGCGTACTCAAGGACCTCGGCGAGGCGGAGCGCTTCCAGCCGGGCGAGATTCTCGTCTGCACGACCACGGCGCCACCGTGGACGCCGCTGTTCGCGATCGCGGCGGCGGTTGTCACCGACTCGGGCGGCGTGCTATCTCACTCCGCGATCTGCGCGCGCGAGTACGCGATCCCCTGCGTCGTGGCGACGCAGGTGGCGACGCAGCTCATCGCCGATGGTTCGATGATTACCGTGGATGGCACGCGCGGTACCGTCCTGCTCGAAAGCTAGGCGCGCACCGCTGCCCGCGTTGTGAGAAGGCGAGACGCGTTCGGG